>WQRQ01000041.1 GCA_009786685.1 Defluviitaleaceae bacterium | reverse complement strand
CGCTGCTACCGCCCGCGATTAAGTCCATCATCAAGCGGCCGCCACCCCAACCGATAAGCCAATCCGGTCCTACGCTAAAAAACACCATCCATGCGATGGCGACACCAATGACCTTGCTTACAAAGTAAACAGGGTGGCTGTAAAACAAGCTTTTCATCCACGCATTGTCCATTATAAATGCGGGCTTTAGCACATACGCAACCAGTGTCATAATAAGCGACGCCGTTATAATAACCGCGGCAATAAGAAACACCAGACCAAACCCACCGACATTCACGCTGTTAAGCGTAAGCCCGAGCCAGTTTATTGCAAACCCGAGCGGGATATTTGCCGACCCCGCACCATCCGGCAAAAGCACCATAAACAGGAAGATACCGATAATCGACATCACTGCAAATTTAATTACGTGACCGCTTTTTACATCCATAAAAAATACATCCCCTTTGAATATTTATTCATTATTTGCCATTCTATCACAAAATGGTATACAATGACAAATATTTTTTTAAAACTCAACTGACGATAAATTACGGTCGGTTGAATTTTTAAAAAACTTTACAAAAGGGGAATGACGCATGGAGTTTGCAATATTAAGCGCGATAATAATCGCCATAGTTACAGTGATGATTATTTGGGACAAGGTGCAAAGAAACAAAAATCTAAAGGCAAGACTGCAAAACAACTTCGGGAAAATCCCCGACCAAGAATTAAACCTAAACACCATAAAAAAATACAAGACCCTAAAAGGCGGGGGCATGATAGACGAAATCACATGGCACGACCTGGACATGGACAAAGTGTTTACAAGAATAAACGCCTGCCAATCCTCCGTAGGCGAAGAATACCTGTACGACTGTCTGCACAATCCGCAATTTTCTGAGGACACGCTGCAAAAACGCGAGGAGCGGATTGACTTTTTCGCCAAAAACGAAGAAGCCCGCTTCCAAGCCCAACTTGCCCTTGCGCGGCTCGGTAAAGACGATTTCAACGGGATAGCCTTGCTTATTTTTGGCGAAAATGTGCGGCTCCTTCCCTACTCGCTTATGTATAAAATTTTGGCATTTATGCCCATCGTTTTTGCTGTAACCTCGGTTTTTAGCCTGTTGGCGGGCGCGATTGGACTTTTGCTGTCATTCATAGTCAATCTTATTGTCCACCACAAGTCCATGGCCGTAATGGAAACGGAATACCCCGCAATCAGCTACTTCGGTGCGATGATGGTGTGTTACAAGCGACTGATAAATTTAGGCCATTTGGATGAAGGATTAGAGTACAAAATCTTTAAAAAAGTAATCTCCAAAGCCCCCGTAAAAAAGGCCGGCACAAGCAGCGACCTCGCAGACGCCGTGTGGCAGTATTTTACCGTGATGTTTTTGTACGACGTGCGACATTACAACAAATTTATCACGCTAATCATGCAAAACAACGACGATTTCCATAAAATTTACCGCACATTGGGCGAGACGGATATGGCGATTGCCGTGCTAAATTTCCGAAAAAGCCTGCCCGCATTTTGCTTGCCGCAATTTAACAACGAAAACGCACTGGACTTCGAAGAAATCTTCCACCCGCTAATCACCGAGCCTGTGACAAACACGCAAAAAATAGAGCGCGACAGCCTAATCACCGGCTCAAATGCCTCGGGCAAGTCCACATTCATAAAAACGCTGGCAATCAACGGAATTTTGGCGCAGACAATTTATACCTGCACGGCCAAACGCTTCGCCACCCGCTTTTCGCTGGTAATCACATCCATGGCAATGCGCGACGACATACTGGCCGGCGAAAGCTACTTTATTGTAGAAATAAAATCCCTAAAACGAATCCTCACCGCCATAGAAAACCACCCCTGCACCTGCTACATCGACGAAATCCTACGAGGCACAAACACCACGGAGCGCGTAGCCGCGTCCGCCGCAATCCTGCAATTCTTGAACAAAAAAGACATCCTGTGCATTGCCGCCACCCACGACATAGAACTAACGCGAATACTTCCCCACAAAAATTACCACTTCTGCGAAACAGTAACCGACGGCGGCATTACCTTCGACTACAAACTTAAACAAGGTGCGTCCAAAACCCGAAACGCAATAAAACTACTGGAAGCCATGGGCTTTGAGCCGGAAATCGTTGAAAATGCTAACCGATTAGCTTATACTGAATAAAAGGGGTGACAACCATGCCTCCAAAAAACGAAATAAAACTAATCTGCATGAACTTTGACGAGCACTCGGACTTAGACCTGTGCATAGTCACAAACGACCTAAACGACAAACAAAAACGCGAAATCGAAAACTATTTTTACAATATCTTAAAAAATGAAATTGACCCCGACTTCACATATTGCACAAACAAAAAACTCCGCAGTGGCAAGCAAGTATTCGCGCACATTCGCAACGAAGGGAGAATCCTTTATAAAAACGTATCGTGAAATCGCACTGGCAGACCTGGACGACGCAATCTTCAATATGAATCACGGCAGATACAGGCTCGCAGTATACTGCTTCCACCAATTTGCGGAAAAAAGACCCCGAAAGCAGATTTCTAAAATACCACGCAATAGAAAAAATCTTGGAAACCTCCGACAAAGCAAGATACCTAACCGACTTTTACTACGACACTCTCTACCCCGTGACAATTATTCCGAAATAATGGGAGTGAATCCGAATTAGTGTAAATGGAATAATCAACCAAAATTGTGGAACTACTAAAGGTACGGCCAAACAGGGCAATGCTGGAGAGCAACCCGACGCGCGTCGTGAGCTTTAAGAGGTGAAGAACGGCAAGTTGCCCCCGGCTTGTCGTTTTTTACATTCACCGATAATGCTCCCGGCGGATAAACTCCGGGGCGGTAGCCCCGAAAGCATTTCACGCAGCCAACCTATCGTCGAAAAATATCGAGATTTGGCTGTACGCCATGCCCCAATCTCGTGCGGGCATCGTCCATTTTTTTGTGATTTCTCTCACTGAGAAGTACACGACCTTGCGAATGGAATCATCGGTGGGAAGGATGGCTTTCGTCTTGGTGAATTTGCGTAGTTGGCGGTGATAGGCTTCTACTGCATTTGTGGTATAGATAAGGTGGCGTATCTCCTGCGGGTATTCGAAAAAGGTGGTTAATTCTGCCCAGTTGGCATCCCATGATTTTAGTATCGAAGGGTATTTCTTTCCCCATGTTTCACGAAACTCTTCCAGTGCGTACTCGGCATTGTCGAGGTTGACTGCACCGTAGATTTTCTTTAGGTCGGCGCATACGGCTTTGCGGTCTTTCCACGGCACAAACTTCGTAGAGTTGCGGATTTGGTGTACGATGCACAGCTGGTTTTTGGTCTTAGGGAAGGTGGCGTTGATGGCTTCGCTCAAGCCGCGCAAGTTGTCGTGACAAGCCACGAAAATGTCGGAAACACCGCGTTTTTTTAGGTCGGAGCATACACCTGCCCAGAAACTCGCTCCCTCGTTTTCGCTTAACCAGCATCCTAGGATTTCTTTACGACCTTCCATGTCAATGGCGAGTACGGTATACACGCATTTGTTGATGATTTGGTTGTCTTTTCGGCTTTTGAACACCACGCCATCAAAATACACGATTGGATAAATGCTTTCAAGTGGGCGATTTTGCCATTCATTTACCTCCGGCAGAATCTTGTCTGTGATTTTTGAAACCATCGTTTGCGGGATTTCTGCCCCATAGATTTCTCGCAGGCTGTCCTCTATGTCGCGCTGGCTGTCCTCTATGTCGCGCTGGCTCATGCCCTTCGCGTACATAGCCATGATTTTTTGCTCGATTTCATCGGTGCGTACTTGTCGTTTTGACAATACTTGCGGCTCAAACTCTCCGTTGCGGTCACGTGGTATGGCAATTTCGGCTTGCCCATAGTCGCTGGTGATAGTTTTACGATTGTAACCGTTTCGACTGTTGCCGCTGTTGTTGCCCAATACGCTATTTTTGTCGTAACCTAGATGTTCCTCCATCTCGGATTCCAGCATTTGCTCTATTGTTCCCGCAAACAGCCGCTTCAATTTCGATTGTATGTCTCCTGTCGTTTCGCAGTCCGACATCAATAACTGTACCAGTTCCATTTCTTTTTCCGTTAAAATGTTCTTTGATTTCTTCATGTGCATTACCTCCATTTGTTTTGTTATGGAGATTATTGCCATTTACACGGAGAAACATTCAGCCTCGAAATAATCGAAGCTCAAGCAAAAAAGGCACATGATTTTGCTCTGGAACTGGACACGTACTTCACCTCCGAATTAGCAGCAATAGAAAAAGGTATATCATCGGAAGATATGGCTATCGAATCCTTACCCAAACTATAAAATTTCATCCATACGTATGGCGGTATATATTACTAATATTTTTTATTTCATCATTAACCGCTATATAGTATGTGGTTAATTTTAATGCATCATCCTTTGAGATTCTTTCGGCCTGCTTTGTTAATTGCTTAATGGCGTCAATTAATTGCGACGCCGCTCTTTCAGTGTGCATACAAGCTCTTTCAGTACGAGAACGAGCCATTTTCTCTTGTATAATATCCAATTTTTCTTTCGGTGTCATAATTTGCCTCCTTTTAGTTATGCTTTGGGATGTTTTTTACTGCAAGACCACGTTACCTTTATCAATCTTTTCCAACGCACGTTCGCCCTCTTCTGCCAGTTCACAAAGAAGAGTTATGTTATCATGCATTTTGGGTAATGCAGACTGTTTAAACTTGCTTATCTCTGCAAGGGCGTCAAAAGTATCTTTGTATGCTGTCTTTAATGAATCAATGCCTAAAACAGACTCCGTGGAATCTTTGAATATCTCTGTGGTCTGCTCCTTCATTATTCGAGAAGACGCTGTAAACATTTCGTTAGTCGTGTTTCGCAATACATCTACACTATCTTTAACCTTCTTTTGATTATGGAGTGCCATAAGTTGCATTATCGCATTTCTAAGTACTGTAATTGTTACCGTTTTTGCTAAGTCAACGCTATATGAGAGTTGCTTATTTGTCCGTATTATCATTTCCATCGAAACAATACTTTGGAAACTAACAGCGTGCATTGCCCGCATATCCAGCAAACGTATTTTTACTAAAAACAACACTTCTTCTTTGATAAATGTAATTTTTTCCGTATCTTCGTTTGCAGATTCCATTAGCAATAGCTTATCGTTAATTGCTTTATTCATCTCCTCTAACATCTTAATTTCTTTGCTAAGTTTTTTTAGGATTTCACGAGAAGAGTTTTGCTCTATTATAAGCGTTTGGACATCATTATTTAATGTTTTTTGTCCTCTTTCCAGAGAAGTAACGATGGATTTTATTACATCATCTGCTTTTTCGTATTTGTCAAAATAAGTTCTTAACGATTTAGAGAATATACCCAACAGGGGGATTTTTTTATAGCTTACCCCACTTGGGTCTAGCTTTTTTATTTCACGCGATAAATTATCCAATTCTTGCGAAACAATGTCTCCATCCCCACCAAGAGAAGCCAGCTTTGCGGTAGATACGCTCATCAATTCGCTCTTTGCTCGTAACCGTTGTACGGTTTCGCTTCCAAATTGTTGAATAGATGTTGTTATTTTATTTTTAGCTATCAAGGAATCAATGTCGCAGTCCAAATCCACGACATCACCCGCATAGATATTAGCATTTTGGCGGATTTTTTCGGCTTCATCAGGCAACACATCTATAACTTTTGCTATTTCTTCCTTAACCGTTGATTCATTAACAAATTCCATACCCAAAAATTCTTCTCTTTCTTTCATGTTAAAACACCTCCGAGATTTATTTATAGTGTTTTGTATCTTCGAGCAAACCTTCCAGCTCGCGCACCATTTCTAAAATCTTGTCTACATCAGTTTCTCTTAGTTGTGAAATTTCTAAAATTAATTTGTCAAATTTTAGCAATGCCTTATCATATGCTGTACTTGTTTTTATAGCGTACTCTACATACGACTGTAGAATTGGCTCATACTCGTTTGCTTCTTTTTGACGGTTTGACGCTTTATAATCATTAATTAGTTTATCGTAATCCATACTTTCAAATTCTCTTGATTTTAATAGTAGTTCATGTCCTGCCTTATACAGATTCTTTAATAATGAATCTACAGGCGCGACAAATTTATCATATGTTCTCCCGTCACCAAAAATATTTAATGAGATTAGCTTTAGTTTTTCGTACCGCATTTCAAGCATTGGGATACGCTCGCTAACGTATGAGAGCCTGTCCCGTAATAGAGAGTTAATGGAGTTTGCATTTGGAGGCTGCTCGGAGGTGTTTTCTCCTATTATTTCGGAGTAGATTTTTTTCCTGTTTTGACTTACGAACAAATTGTTATTCGCATTTATATCTTTTCTTAAATAATAACCTATTTCCCCTGAAAGTTTTTCGGAGGTTTTAGGAGCAGTGCGTGGTATCGGTTGGTTAAGTGGTGGCGTTCCTCTCTTCTTGGTTGGAACAACATCCATTATAGCTTCCGGAACGAAATATATCGCACGTATAGCAATCCACCAACAAGCAAGCCAAACAAGCAAACCAATAAAATATCCAAATGCCACTCTGATATATGAATAAAGAGCAAATGTACTTACAGCCATTGTTGCCAACCTAGACAAACGTACATAAACCAATGTTACTGTATAATCAACCATAATCATTACAACAAATACAAAAACGGCAAAGCACATTGCAATACCAATGAATATACGAATAGCGCGTTTTGGCGGCAACTCTATTACATCCGCAAAATAAAAACCTACAAAGAATCCAAGCAATGCAAGTATAGATACAAACCCAATGCCACCCTCTAAAAACTCCAAATATAATCGTGCTTGACGCACTATAAAAATCCCTATACCACTCACAACCGAACAAAAAACGGAAGATATAACAGTACTAAAAAATCGTTCCTTTAGCGTAAGCGATTCACGCATATCACCCACCCCACCCTACATATGTTCATCTTTAGAACTCATTCTATACCACACAAAAGGTACAGTCAATAAAAATGTGCTTCTTTAGAACATGTGGGGTTGGTATAGGGTGAAAATATATTGGCACGAAGGGCGCAAAAATATAATTGGCGAAAACGTACGCAAGTTTAGAACGCAATCAAAAATAACCCAGAAACAACTTGCTGAAAAAATACAGCTTCTGGGTTACGAATTTGATAGACTAACAATTTTACGTATAGAATCCGGCGACAGATTTGTTGCCGATTACGAAGTTAAGGCGATAGCATTAGGACTGGGTGTGTCCATCCAATCACTTTACGATTGATAAAAAAATTAATGTTAATTTTGCCTGCAATCTAGCTTAGCGTCTCCGCCGCTGTCTCCAGTTCTTTTGGTATGTCTATGTGCTGGGGGCAGTGGTCGTTACATATTCCGCAGGCGGTGCAGTCGTGGGCGCGTTTGCCTTCGGGTAGGGTGTTGTACATCATTTTTAGATTCCAGTCCGTACCGCCGCGTTGCAGGTCGTTGTATAGCGAAAAACACGCGGCTATGTCTATTTTCTGCGGACAGCTTGCATGGCAGTATTTGCACGCCGTGCAGGGGATGGACGCTATTTTTCCCATTTCTACAAGTACGTTTTCGAGCATGGCATGTTCGTCCGAGGTTAGCGGCTTTAGGGTCTCGAAGGTTTTTATGTTATCGCGGATTTGCTCCATGTTGGACATTCCGCTTAGTACGCAGGTTACGCCTTCCAGCGTCGCCGCGTATTGGATTGCCCATGACGCTATCGAGCGTTCGGGTGCATAGGCTTTTAGGATTTTCTCGGCAGGCGCGGGTAGCTTTGCGAGCGAGCCGCCCTTTACCGGCTCCATTACCATAATCGGCGTGTTGTGCTTTATTGCAAGCTTTTGCCACTCGCCCGCCTCGCCACGCAAAATATCGCTGTAGTTTAACTGCAACAGCACAAATTCCGATTCCGGGTGACGCTCCAAAACACGTGCAAGATATGCCGTAGTCCCGTGGAAGGAAAAGCCCACATGCTTAACTAGTCCGCGTTTTTTCTGCTCCATCGCCCACTCGAACAATGCCATGTCCTCGACTTGTTTTTCCTTGGCGTCGTCCAGCGAATGTACAAGGTAGAAGTCAAAATAATCCAAGCCCGTACGACGCAACTGCTCCGCAAAAAGCTTGTCGCAGTCACTGTGATTTTCTACCTCCCAAGGCGGCAGCTTGTCCGCCACAAGAAAAGAATCCCGCGAATGACGCTTTACCAACGCCTTTTTTAACATCTCCTCCGACCCACCATATATCCACGCCGTATCGAAGTAGTTGTGTCCGCTGTCGAGATAGGCGTCCACCATTTTTGCAGTCTCTGCTTCGTCGGGCAAGCGCATTGCACCAAAGCCCAAGGCGGCTTTTTTTCCGACGGTTAAGTAATCTTTTGCAGTCATATATTTAGCTCCTTTTTCAGTAGGGGCTCTGCCCCTACGACCCCGCCGCTACAGCGGGCAAAGCCCGCTTCCGCTTCCTTCGGGTCGGGCTTCGCCCCTTAATTCAGATAGTACGTACAAATCGCGTTTTACCCATGGGATTTCGGGCATATCAAGTAGCTTTTCGTTTGCCGCTATCGCTTCGTCCAAGGTGGCGTATACAAGCTTGTACGCGTATTCCATCTCGTAGCCCTCGTCGAGCTTCTGCGGCGACGTGCGCTCCGTATCAATATCGCAGGTATAATAGAACGATACCTGCTCGAAAATTTTATTGCCCTCTATGCTTTTTTTCCTCATCAGCGTACTGCCGTATTCGCGTATAGTGGCGGGCAGAATATGAAGCCCCGCCTCTTCCAATGTTTCGCGGATAAGGGTTTCCACGTGCGTCTCACCGTCGTCAATACCGCCGCCCGGAAATTTATACTCGCCAAACTTCTCGCTCTTTACCATCACAAGTTTTTTATCCACATAAATTATCGCCCGCGCAGAATCCCGCTTAAACATCGGCCAATGCGCCTCATAATTTTGCTCGTCAAAAACCGCAATACTCCTCACACTAAACCTCCCCTACTCCAAAAAACCGCGCTAATGCGCGGTTTTTTATGCCGGGTCAAGGGATGAAATCCCTTGTGGGGTGTGGGGCAAAGCCCCACGGTTTTAATCTTTAAACCAATTTCTTAGCACGCTCAACAACAGCTTCTACCGTAAAGCCGAATGATTTGAATAGAGACGGTGCAGGTGCGGAGGCTCCGAAGGTGTCTATTCCGATTACGTCGCCGTCGAGACCTGTGTATTTGTGCCATCCAAAGGTGGAGGCGGCTTCTACTGCGAGGCGGGCGCGTACGGATTTTGGTAGGATTGCTTCTTTGTAAGCGTCCGATTGAGCCTCAAAAACGCACATTGACGGGACGCTTATCACCCGCGCATAAATTCCCGCTTCCTTTAATATAGGCGCGGCGTTGTAAATTAATTCAACCTCGGAGCCGCTTGCCATTAGCAGAATGTCAGGGTGGCCTGTCGCGGGATTTTTGTCGTCCTTCAAAATATACGCGCCGTTGTATGCGCATGATTTCGGGTAATTGCCGGGCGTTTCCGGGAGAAGGGGCAGGTTTTGACGGGTAAGAACGAGGGCTGTGGGGCCGTCGGTTTTGTTTAGGGCGTACGACCACGCGGCGGCGGTTTCTTTTGTGTCGCATGGGCGGAATACCGTGAAACCGGGGATACTGCGTAGGGACGCGAGCTGCTCAACGGGTTGGTGCGTGGGTCCGTCCTCGCCTACGCCGATGGAATCGTGTGTCATAATGTAGATTACGGGCAGATTCATAAGGGCGGAGAGACGCATTGCGGGCTTCATGTAGTCACTGAATACGAAGAAGCCGGCAACGTACGGGCGAAGGCCACCGTATGCTGCGAATGCGTTTGCAATCGCGGTCATTGCGTGTTCGCGTATGCCAAAGTGAAGGTTTGAGCCGCATGGTGTGTCTTTGGAATAGCTTTTGCGGTCCTTCATTATTGTAAGGGTCGAGGGGGCAAGGTCTGCCGAGCCACCGAATAGGTTTGGCACTACTTTGGAGAGTTTGTTAAGCACAACTTCCGAAGAGGCGCGGGTGGCTATGTTGCCCTCGTATTGCCAGTATTCGTCCCAGTTGTCGAGGTCTACGGGCAGTTTTGGGTTTTGCCATACTTCCCACTCCTTCCATGCTTCGGGGTGAGCGGATTTGTAGGTGGCGGCGGTTTTGTTCCAGTCGTCTTCCCATGATTGGGCTGTTTTTAGCCATTCTCCTTGGGCGTCTTTTACTTCGGCGGGGACGGTGAAGGCTTCTGTGTGTGGCCATTTTAGGTTGGCTTTTGTGCCGGCGATACCGTCTGCGCCCAGCGGCGAGCCGTGTACGGAGTGTGTGCCTTGTTTTGGCGCGCCATAGCCGATTATTGTTTTAATTTCGATTAGTGAGGGCTTGTCTTTTACGGATTTGGCTTTTTCTAAGGCAGAAGTAATCGCGCCGAGGTCGTTGCCGTCGGTTACTTTTTGTACGTCCCAGCCATAGGCCTCGAAGCGTTTGCCTACGTTTTCTGTGAAGGAAATTTCTGTGGAGCCTTCTATTGTGATGTCGTTGGAGTCGTAGAGAAGGATTAATTTGCCAAGCGCAAGCGTACCCGCGAGGGAAACGGCTTCGGCGGCAACGCCTTCTTGTAAGCAGCCGTCGCCGCAAAGTGCGTAGGTAAAGTGGTCTACGAGTTTTGCGTCGGGCTTGTTAAATTTAGCGGCAAGGTGGCTTTCTGCCCATGCGAAGCCTACGGCGTTTGCGATACCTTGACCGAGTGGGCCTGTGGTTATTTCTATGCCGTCGGTATGACCGAATTCCGGATGGCCGGGAGTTTTAGAATCCATTTGGCGGAACTGCTTTAGGTCGTCGAGAGACACTTTGTAGCCAAATACGTGTAAAAGGCTGTAGAGCAAGGACGAGCCATGCCCTGCGGACAGGACAAACCTGTCGCGGTTAGGCCATTTTGGATTTTTGGGATTATGCTTCATCACGCCGCCCCAAAGGGCTGTTGCCATGGGTGCTGCACCAAGCGGAAGCCCGGGATGGCCACTGTTTGCGGCTTGTACCGCCTCCGCGCTTAAAAAGCGCAGGGTGTTTACGGTTGTATCGTTTACGATTGTCATTTAGGCACGCCCTCCCAATCTTTAAGGAAGCGTTCTATACCGCTGTCTGTGAGCGGGTGGTTTAGCATTTGCACAAAGCATGGATACGGAATCGTAGAAATATGCGCACCAAGGCGAGCCGCATTGATTACGTGGATAGAATTGCGGATACTGGCGGCGATGATTTCCGTCTCGATACCATGTGTGTCGAAGATGTCGCTGATTTCTTCAATCAGATTCATGCCGTCCATTCCGATATCGTCCAAGCGGCCGAGGAATGGGCTAACATAGGTAGCACCCGCACGCGCCGCAAGAAGTGCCTGCACCGCAGAAAAAATGAGGGTTACGTTTGTTTTAATTCCCTTTGCGGTTAGCTGTTTTGTGGCTTTTAGGCCTTCTGCCGTCATTGGGATTTTTATTACTATGTTTTTTTCCTTGTCGCCAAGGTTTAGTTTTTTGATAAGCTCAAGGGCTTCTTTTACCATGCCGTCAGCCTTGGTATCGATTACCTCCGCGCTTATTGGGCCGTCTACTATTGTGGTGATTTCTTTTACAACTTCTGCAAAATCGCGTCCTTCTTTTGCTATCAAAGACGGGTTTGTTGTTACTCCGCAAATTACGCCCCACTCGTTTACCTCACGGATATGCGCCACGTTTGCGGTGTCGATAAATAATTTCATTAATTTTGCTCCCTTCAAAATCCGCGTTCTTTGCGCGGTAATTTTAAAATTTTGTCCTCATTATAATAGCATAAACTTTATATCACATACAAGAAATTATAAGAACGATTCTGTCTTTTTTTGTGCTGCCCGCTATTTCGCTAATTTTAATGCGACCCGTTCCGCGGATTGTTATTGCGTCGCCCTCGGATACGGTGTGCGTTTTTTTTGTCAGCTTCCAGTTTACAAATACTTTTTCCGCATCGATTAGTGCGGCGGCTTTGCCTCGGGATAGGTTAAATGCGGAGCTTATCACGGCGTCGAGGCGTAGGGATGGTACGGTGATTCGCTTTTCGCGGGTGGGTTTTTCTATGACCGCTAATCCTTCATCCATTTGGCCTTTTACCTTGGTGCGCTTTACCTGTTGCAGATTTTCGCAGATATACTCGGCTATGTCGGAGGACACATACATGACCGCACCATGCTCGCTTACTCGGATATCTCCGATTTTTGTACGCTCCAGCCCAAGCCCCAAAACAGAGCCGAGATAATCGCGGTGAGTGGGCGCGGCAGAAAATTTCTCGTTGTATGTGAAGGTAATCGCCGTTATCGGAAAATCTGCGATTTCTTCGCACAAAAAGCCGAGCATTTTTCGCTCGGCTTCTTTGTAGCCGCCGTAGGCTGTTGTTTGGGGTAGACGAGTGCAGAATTCTGCACAGCGCACAGGGTCCAGGAAATCTGAAAAAGTGGGCTGTCCTCTTTTTTCGGCGGCGATTAAACGGTCTTTTACCTTGGCAAAGATTAATTTTTCGTCATCCATTTTCTCGCGAACCTAAAATGGGAACACTATCGGCAGCAAGGACAAGATTACCACGCCGACTATAATCTGCAAGGGTACGCCGACCTTCATGTAATCTAAAAAGCGGTACTTGCCCGCGACCATTACCATGGCGTTAGGCGGCGTAGAAACAGGCGTCGCAAACGACATGCTTGCGGCATATGTCACAGCCATTACAAAGGGAAGCGGGCTAACGCCAACATGCTGTGCCGATAGAATTGCCACGGGCAAAAACAAAACTGCCGTAGCCGTGTTGCTGATAAACACCCCAAAAATCGAAGTAGTGACATAAAGCCCCGCCATTACCACAAAAGGCCCTGCGCCGCCCAGCGCAGAGGTTATGCTATCAGCGATAAACGCAACTCCGCCCGTGTTTTCCAAGGCTGTGGCCATGGGCAGCATACACGCGATTAGAATTACAATTTGCCAGTTAACCGCACGGTAGGCCTGCTCGGTGCTTTTTACGCTGCCTGTCAAAATCATCAAAAGACCCGCAATAAGCACCGTCATAACCGCCGGAATCCACTCCACCACCAGCATAACGACCATTGCAAAAAGCACCGCGCTTGCCAGCACCGCCCGTATCGGGTCGAAGGCGGTCTCGGGTACGCTTGCGTCCTGTGAGATAACAACGAGGTCGTTTTTATCCTGCGCCAAAAGCTCGATATCTTTGGCCTTACCGTAGACGAGCATTGCGTCACCGTAATGCATTTTTTCGTCGCCGCCCGGCTGCTTTGCCAGCACGGTAAGCCCGTATTTATCCCTAAAATGCACATCCTGCAAGGAGCGGTTAATAAAATTGGAACGAGGCGTCAAAATAACCTCGGCAATATTGGCATCCGCGATATGAAGACCCTTAACCAGCTCCCGAGAGAATAATTGCAGCCCCGTCTCGTTACAAAATTTTGTAAGAGAAACAGGCGCGAAAACAAGCAAAACATCATCGGCGGCGAGCTTGTAGTCCGGGTCGGCCAAAATCTGCGACGTCCCGCTTCCCAGCGGCAGGAAGCTCTTTGATGTCGATTTTTTCTGTATCTTTATCAAAGTTACATTGTACATGCTTGGCCAGCGCAACTCGCGCAGTTTTTTTCCGACGGCGGCGTGGCCTTCGGGGATTTTTACGTAGCGTAGGTTATCTGCGATTTCGTATTGGCGCAGTAGCTCGGATACGTTTAGGGTATCGGCTACTTTTAGCTTCTTCTCATATGGTTTGTCCAGCATTTTTCGGCCGATAAACCACATGTATGCCGTGCCTGTTACGATGATTACAAGCCCGATTGGCGTAAAGTCGAAGAAGGAAAGACCCTCAAAGCCGTGGCTGATAAGCGCGTCGCGGGCAAGAAGGTTAGGTGCAGTACCGATAAGCGTAAGCGCGCCGCCCATGCTTGCGCCGAAGGCAAGGGGCATTAGCAGCTTGCCCGGATGTATGTTCATTTTAACGCTTAGGCTCACGACGATGGGCATTAAAATGGCAACAGTGCCTGTGTTGCTGATAAAGCTACCGATTACTGCTACGAGGAGCTTTACAAAAACCAGCATTCTAAGCTCGCTGTTGCCCGTTAATTTAACAAGAAGATTACCCGCTTTGCCCGCCAAGCCCGTCTGCGAAATCCCCTCGCCCACAATAAAAAGCACCGCCAGCATAACAACAACGGCACTGGAAAATCCCGCCAACGCCTCACCAACGGTAACAACCCCCGCCAAATAAAGCGCGAGCAACGAGCATAATGCCACCAAATCCGACCTAAACTTTGGCAGTGCAAAACACACCGTTGTCACCGCCAAAATCAAAAAAACTACGCCCATATCACCCATGCCTAAAGCACCGCCTTTTCGAGAGCTTTTCCGATACTTGTTCTAATCATAAGATTAACCCGCTCGTCAAATGTTGTTTCTGAGTTATTTATCATCACAAGCTTGTCGCCCGTATAATAGTATATTAGCCCCGCCGCAGGATATACACTAAGTGACGTGCCGCCAATGATTACCACATCTGCGCGGGAAATGTAATCCGCCGCCTGTTGGAGCAGCGATTGGTTAAGCCGCTCCTCGTACAAAACGACGTCGGGCTTTACGAGACCTCCGCATTCGCAGTGCGGGACTTTCGACGCGAGGATGGTATCGAGGCTGTGGGGCTTTCTGCACACGGTACAGAAGTTTCGTGCTACCGAGCCGTGCAGCTCCAGCACGTTTTTACTGCCTGCCGCTTGGTGCAGGCCGTCGATGTTTTGTGTGATTACGGCTCTTAGCTTGCCGTCGGCTTCCAGCTTTGCCAGCGCGTGGTGCGCCTTGTTTGGCTTTATCCCGTCAATTATCATCTTGTTACGATAGAATTTATAAAACTCCGCCGTTTTTTCTCGAAAAAAGCTCGACGAAAGAATCACCTCGGGCGGATAGTCATACTCCTGATTATACAGCCCGTCCACACTACGGAAATCCGGAATCCCACTCTCCGTAGATACCCCCGCCCCACCAAAAAATACTATATTGTCGCTGTCGTTGATTATTTTTTTTAGAGCCGAGATTTCTTTGTCCCAGCTTTTCATCCACATACCGGCGGCGGGGGATTTGCCGTCGAGTGCCGCCTTTACGTCCAGCAATGCCTGCAAATACCCCAGCGTATATGCGTCTGTGGCAAAGTTTTCTCGCTGTGCTACGTGCTTTATTGTGTTATTTAATTCGCGCTTTATGCCCTTCATGGATTTATCACCTCTCGTTTCCTTTATTTTACATAAATACCGTCGGCGTGTATATAAAAAATTCAACCGACGATAATTTATCGTCAGTTGAATTTTTCATTTTTGCTAATTTTTTTACCGCGCTATTATTGCGGGTTGTATTTGTTTGCCTTCGAGTGCGTTGGTGAGTGCGTCTTGCAGCTTTGATAGGTCGGCGGTCATGCTTGCCGGTTTTTTTATCGGATTATCCTGCCCGTACGGGACAAAGTAGAAATTTTTTGTGTTGTACAGCTTTGCGATGTTTACGTAGTTCATGCCGAGGGCGTCGTTTGTGAATAGGGCGAGAAGAACGGGCTTGCCGTTGCGGATTGTGGCTTTTGTGGCCAACAGCAACGGGCCGTCGGAGATTCCGTTTGCCAGCTTTGCTATTGTGTTGCCCGTGGCGGGGGCTATTACCATAATATCCATCGGGTTGTCGGGGCCAAAGGTTTCGGCTTCCGTGATGGTGCTTATTGCCTCGCGGCCTGTGATTTCCTTCACCTTTTGTAAGAAATCATCCTTGTCGTGGAAGCGTGAGCTTGTTTCCAATACATTTTCCGTCACCACGGGGTAGATGTCCGCGCCTTGTTTTTTAAGCTCTTCCAGTGGTTTTAGAATATCCAAAACCGTACAAAACGACGCGGCGATTCCGAAGCCTATTTTTTTGTCTGCTAATGTCATATCGTCCTCCTACTATGCGAACAAGTTCGCATTACATAAGCGATGTACTCGCCAAAGATTTCGCCTGCCGTTTGTACCGCGTGTTTGCCGGGGATTCCGGGTAACAGCGCGGATTTTTGGTTTAGCTTTTTTGCGTATTCCATGTCAAAGCCGTAGGGCTTTGAGGCAATGTCTATCATTAGCGCACCCTTTGTTTTGTCCAGCATTTCGTTAGAAAAAATCGTGGACGGTACGGTGTTTACGATTACGTCAAAGGGCTTTTCGAAGACATCGTTGATGTAAAGCGGTGTGATGCTGTTTGCATATGCTGCGGATTCTTTTTCCTTGTTGCGCACCAGCGCGGATACATTTGCGCCAAGGGCTTTTAGCCGCGTCGATAGGTCTTGGCCGCAGATTCCGTAGCCGACCACCAGTACGCTACTGTTTGCTATGGTTTTTACACGGTTTGTTACCAGATACGCGATTACCCCTTCGCTTGTGGGGATTGCGTTTTTGATTGCTACGCAGGGCGCGGTGATTACCGCATGGTACTCCAGCCCGTATTTTTTGCATTTATCAGAAAGATACGCGCTTCTTATCCCCGAAAATATAAACGCGTTCTTTTTTAATCCCGCAAAAAAATCATCGCCGTAGGTCTCTTCGTCCACATTGGCCATAAATGGGAAAATAGCAAAGTCAACAGCCTCCCCGCCGAAGGTGAAGCCTTGGTGCTTTAAATATTCTTCGCAGTAGTCGTACCGGCTGTCATCTTTTAATATGATTCCGTGCATGTCTGCCTCCGCCATCGCTATACGCAATATGCTTTAATTTTATACTATGCAAGTAGTCCCAAAAAGGTGCATTGTGTCATATTGCCCGCGTTGCGCATAAAATGAAAAAGCGAAGTTATTGAGGAGCATAAAGATGTGCGGCATAGCAGGCGAAGCAGGCAATTTACCCCTTGTAAACAATTTAGCGGTATGGGGCAACATGCAGCGGGCATTAAAAAGGCGAGGCCCCGACCAGTCGGGCATTTACACCAATGCTAACGCGACGCTAATCCACACGCGGCTAAGCGTTGTGGACTTGGAAAACGGCGCGCAGCCCATGATTTTTACCCGAGGCGACGAAGAATACGCCCTCGTATACAACGGCGAGCTATACAATACCAACGAGCTGCGAGACGAGCTGATAGCCCGAGGCCACACCTTCCAAAGCCACTCCGATACGGAGGTATTACTCCACGCATACATGAAGTGGAAGGAAGAATGCGTGGAGCGGCTAAACGGGATTTTTGCGTTTGCGGTATGGGAAAGCCATGCTAAGCGACTGTTTATAGCCCGCGACAGAATAGGCGTTAAGCCATTTTTTTACGCACATAGGGGCGAAGAGTTTCTGTTTGCGTCGGAAATAAAAAGCCTTCTTGCAAACAAAAAAATCCGTGCCGAGATTGATACAAACTCCATAGCAGAAATCGTTCTGCTTGGCCCGGGGCGCACCCCCGGCTATGGCGTCTTCCGAGGCGTGAATGAGCTTCCGCCCGCACATTGCGGCTTCTTTGGCGAAGGTGGCCTCACGCTACGTCGATACTGGCAGTTGGAGGACAAACCACACACAGATACCTTCGAGCAAACTGTGGAAAAGGTGCGATTTCTTGTTACGGATTCCATTCGGCGGCAGCTGGTCTCCGATGTGCCTGTGGGGGCGTTTTTGTCCGGCGGGCTGGATAGCGGTATAATTTCTGCCGTGGCGGCGCAAGAGCGGCCATTGCAGACCTTTTCTGTTTATTACAAAGACAACGACCAATTTTTCAAAAAAAGTAAATTTCAGCCCGACAGCGACGACAAATACATCGAAATCATGTCAAAACACCTTGGCACAAAACATCACCGCATAGAAATAGACACCGACGACCTGATAAACGCCCTCGAAGCAGCAGTAGACGCCCGCGACCTACCGGGAATGGCCGACATAGACGCCTCGCTTTTACTGTTTTGCAAAGAAGTAAAAAACCACGTAACAGTAGCACTTTCCGGCGAAGGCGCGGACGAAATCTTCGGCGGCTACCCATGGTATCGCGACAAGGACATACTAATGCGCGACGGTTTTCCATGGGCGACAAACCCCCGCCGAGGCTTTCTAAAAAAAGAACAAGCCAACTATGTACAAGAGCGCTGCAAAAAAACGCTGCAAGCCGCAAACATCCTACCAAACCACTCCCCTCACGAGCATCGCATGAAAGAAATGATAAACCTAAACATGCACTGGTTTATGCAAACCCTGTTAGATAGAAAAGACAGAATGAGTATGTACAACGGCCTAGAAGTACGCGTACCGTTTTGCGATTTTCGCATAATAGAATACCTATACACCGTCCCATGGGAAATAAAAGACCACAAATCCCGCGAAAAAGGCCTTCTCCGCGAAGCAATGCGAGGCCTTCTACCTGATGACGTCCTATGGCGTAAAAAAAGCCCCTACCCCAAAACCCACAATCCCGCATACCTGGCCGCCGTATCAAAAAAGCTCCGCGAAGTAATATCCGACCCAAGCGCACCCATACTGCAAATCGTACGAAAAGAAGCATTGGAAAATTTGCTGAAAACCACAAGCCCCATCCCATGGTACGGCCAGCTAATGACAACCCCGCAGACCATAGCGTACTTTTTGCAGGTTAATTACTGGTTACAGAAGTACGATGTGACAGTGATTTAAAGTTGCGCAATTGTTTAAATATGTATAAAATACTCGAAAAGGGGTGAACACTATGGACTTTCAGATTAATGGCGGCATAATAAAAATGTTACGAGAAGAACAAAATATAAGCCAAACAAAACTCGTAGAAGGAATAATGAGCAGAGAAAATTTATCACGTTTCGAGAGTGGCGAGCAAGGTATAAAAAAGAAACACCTGGACTTAATAATCAACAGACTGGGGATTTCTTCAATGCAATTTTTTGCTTATCCTATTACAGAAGGCGAATTTAAAGTTCATAATATCCGTTACAGATTAAAGTTATGCATACTAACCTCGGATATGGATGGCGTAAATACACTGATAACGGAAATAGAACAAATAGATGAGTTTAAAAAGGGATTATTACGCCAAATATTGATAAAAGCCAAAGCCTAGATTTGTTTATACAAAGACAAAAATACAAAAACCGCACTGGAATACTTATATGAAGCGATAAAAATCACCTTACCAAGTTTTGATAAAAAGCTTGTACACACATACCTTTTGGGCGCAGATGATATGGATATAATATGTATGATGGCAAAAGCATTTTACATTGAGAACATGAAAGAAGACGTTATAGAGATGTTATACAAGCTTGTTATAAACCTAAAAAAACGCTGTGTAGACCAACTTGAAAATGCACGAAATTTAACCTTTGTATCATACCACTTAACATGCTACCTTGGTTTAAGCGGTAGATATGATGAAGCCCTTGCATTGTGTAACGAAGCCATAGAAATAGGAGGAAAAAATTATGCGTTTAATTATTTACCGGAATTAAAGTACAACAAAGCCTACTGTTTACACCATTTAAATAGGCATGATGAGGTGGAAGCTCTAATACATCAAGCTTATTACGGCTGTTTATCGCATGAAGAAAAATTTTTGGCAGACGAAATAAAGGAACGCGCCGAAAAAAATTTTGGGATTATTATTAAATAGAGCGAATTAATTCGTTTATAGTATGCTTTATTTTGGCACATCCGGTCGTGGAAGGTCGCAAAATGGTGCAACATGCGCATAATCATCAAAAGCCTCTACCAAAATACTAAACATCCTAACAATGGAAAGAGATAAAACAAGTAAACATTTTTTCATATTGCACCTCCAAATAGTTTTTAATTTAATCCATATTGTACAACAAAGCTTGCTACATGTCTGTAATGAAAAACGTACATCAAAAATTAATTGTACGTTTTTCGTCACAGACATGGACATCTTTTTGTGCTATTCTGTTTTTGGTAGCTACTTAATCACATCTTGCAAATGTGAAAAAAATACACAATAAAAAGGAGAATTCAAAATGAAAAAGAAATGCTGTGTGTTACTGATGGCTTGCGTGATTATGGTGATATCATTGCAGCATGTTTCTGCCGAGGCCGTTTGCATTTTTGCAGGCGAGGCTTTTATTGAAGATACATGCGATAGCGCATTAGAACGTTTTATCCTGCCCTACAGTCTGGAAGTATTTAACGCCGCCGATTTATACAACATCCACGCTTTTAATGACACAGTCAATTATGACGTAGGTATAATGCGGTTTGATGACGAAACAAATATTTTCAGAATTACAGACGAAGCATTACTCAACGAAATTGCACTACTAAATAACATATCCGGTCCTGAGGGTACCAGGATACGAGAAATAATCTTTATACCCTTTGATGATGAAAATGAGGGCAATGTAGAATTGTATTGCAATTCTGATGGTATTGAATCCAGAGACATTCTCATAGCACATATAATGAATGTTAGAAGGCGTCCGGCTTTCACCTACCATTTAGCATCGCCCAAGTTTACCGACAGCATTACAAATAATCACTCGACCCAACCAATAACAAATATCACTGATACAATAACATTAACTGCCTCTTCAGGTTTTACATCCTCTGCAAACATAGCAGCCAGAGCGGTTACAGCAGGTGTAGGCTTTAATGTTAATACGTCGTTCACACGTTCGCGTTCATGGACAATACCCAGATTAGAGCCGGGTGAACGGCTCTTCATAGAAGGAACCTTGTATACGAATGTATCTACTTTCGACGTTTTCTTTAGCCTAGCGGGATGTTCTGAATTGCATTTTCAAGGCACAGGCAGAGCGTGGTATCCGAGTGGGGTCAGAATAGTTATATTTGGTTAAACCATGCGGTATGTAATCTCAATCAACAAAAAATCCAACCGGTCATATTTTATCGGTTGGATTTTTATTTCTATATGGAATTTTAAATAATAGCTACGAAAGATTTGACTCCGTACGCTTGCCGATTTCCGAGGCTTGTTTATGATGTTCCAACTGGGAGTGCAGTGTGGGTACACCTCGGCGGCTTATTTTTTTGTATGTGCCGTCGGAGGAGGCTTTGCGAAGCTTTTTATTGTCGGCCAGTGAGATTTCCATGATGTTGATAAGCTCTTTTTTTAGTGTTTCGTCCTCTACGGGGAACATTACCTCTACGCGGCGGTTTAGGTTGCGGCTCATAAAGTCTGCGCTGGATAGGAATACGCGCACACGCCCGCCGTTTTCGAAGATAAACATGCGGCTATGCTCCAGGTAGCGGTCTATTATGCTGGAGACCGTTATGTTTTCGCTTATACCAGATATGCCGGGCTTTAGGCAGCACATTCCGCGTATTAGCAGGCGAATTTTTACACCCGCTTGTGACGCTTTGTATAGCAGCTTTATCATTTCGGTATCTGTTAGCGAATTCATGCGGGCGGTGATGGACGCGGGTTTTCCTTCGCCTGCGTTTTTTATTTCGCTTTCGATTAGACGTTCTATGGACGGGCGAAGGGTGGATGGTGCTACCGCAAATTTTTGCCACTGCATTTCCTTGGAATATCCCGTGAGTACGTTAAATAACGCACTCGCGTCCTGCCCAAAGGTCTCGCGGCAGGTAAACAGGCCAAGGTCGGTGTAAATTTTTGCGGTGGACTCGTTGTAGTTGCCCGTACCAAGGTGGAGGTAGCGACGGATTGCGTCGTCCTCGCGGCGCACTACCAAGCATACCTTGCAGTGTGTTTTTAGCCCTATAAGCCCGTAGATTACATGAATGCCCGCGCTTTCCATCAGCTTTGCGAAGTGGATGTTGTTTTCTTCGTCAAAGCGGGCTTTTAGTTCTACCAGGACGCTTACCTGTTTGCCGTTTTCTGCGGCTTTTATTAGTGCGTTTATTATCGGGGATTTTCCGCTTACGCGGTACAGCGTCATTTTTATCGCGAGTACGCGAGGGTCTTCTGCGGATTCTTCCACAAATTGCACCACGGAGTCAAAGGACATATAGGGGTGATGTACAAGCACGTCGTTTTTGCGGATTACATCAAACATATTTTGCTCACCCACAAAAGCAGGCGCGGGAATCGCCCTCACGGGGCGATGCTGCAAATGCGCAAACTCCGACCTAACGGCAAATCCAAAGAACACCGACAAATCCAGCGGCCCGTTAATCTCATAAAAATTATCCGACGACAGCCCTATCGTCTTTTCGAAAAGCTT
Organism: Defluviitaleaceae bacterium; assembly: GCA_009786685.1. Lineage (GTDB taxonomy): Bacteria > Bacillota > Clostridia > Lachnospirales > WQUN01 > WQVC01. Next base: position 453 of record WQRQ01000041.1, on the reverse strand, counting down.
AATCGCCGTGCGGCCGATTCCCTTCGACTTTTCAATCCGCACGGGCTTGCCCCACATGCGACCTCGTATGGAACGTGTCATAACGTCGAGCAAATCCGCGATTTCGTCCTCGTCGATGTCTATGTCGGAGTTGCGCGTTACACGGATTAATGCAGTGCGCGTTACCGTGTGACCGAGAAAAAGCTTTTCCAAGTGCGCGAGGATTATATTTTCTAAAAAAATGTAGTTGCGGTTTTCTGTTGTTGCTGATGGGATACTTACGATTCTCGGGACTACAGTTGGTACTTGCACTACGGCGTATTTTCTGGTTTCCGGGCGGTTTTCGGAGATTTCCCAGCGGTTTTCTTCTTGTATCCATTTTACTCCGCGTACGGCTTGTGTAGTTTCGTTTGGCGTTAGCTCTATAAAAATGTTTACGGTGCGGTTGTTGATTGTCGGGAAGGGGCGGCTTTG
>WQRQ01000040.1 GCA_009786685.1 Defluviitaleaceae bacterium | reverse complement strand
AATATGCGTATTCTTTGCGAGGCAAACCTGTATCCACGAATATCAGCGGCAGGAAGTTTAGTCGAACGAATATTGTTGCCGCCAAGTGCTGTGTATTCTCGAATTTCAATGATACCATAATGGACTGTTTCCAAATTAAGTGATTATATTATACCATTATTGTCTGCAATTTTTAATAACTTGCATATTTTAAACCTCAATCACCCATAATAAAAAGAAACTTCCGTGCAAAAAGTGTGCGGATATAAGGGTGATTTTTTAATGAAGAAATTTATTTTACCAACGGTATTATTCATCGCGCTGTTTGCGGGATGTTCCGACATGCGTACGGAAGAAATAACACGGGACGAATACATGCCTACACGTTCGCGTATTCATGTACCTGCGGAGGTTCCCGTGGAGATTGCAGAAAATAAACTCGATGTACCATTCGACCGAAATCGTCGTCCGCGCAGGTCTTCGCAAAACGTGCCTAATACGTCTTCGTACGGGATATCGAGCGAGGCGTCAATTGAGTTTTCGTCCCACCTTGCGCACCATCAAACGACCTTCGACACGGCGGATAAGGGGCGAGAAACAAACATTACGCTTGCCGCCGGCGCAATCAACGGCGCGGTGATAAAGCCCGGCGAAACATTCTCGTTTAACGAGACGATAGGCTCTACCACGGAAGAACGCGGTTATAAAAAAGCGGTAATCTTCCGTGGCGGAGAAAAAGCGGAAAACTTCGGCGGTGGTGTATGTCAGGTTTCTACTACGCTGTGCAATGCGGCGATGAGTGCGGGCATGACAATAGTGGAACGGCACGACCATTCTCTCCCCGTAAACTATGCAGAATCGGGCAAGGAAGCCGCTACTTCTCAAAACGGAAAACTCGACTTTAAGTTTAAAAACGAAAAACAACATGACATAATTATTCACTCAAAGGCAGAAAATGGGACAATATCCGTGACAATTGTAAAATCTTAGTAAAATATTTACAAAAAAGCCTACCCTTTTTCCATTGTTTTATGTTATAATGTACACAATCTTAGAGTACAGTGGAAAAAGGGATGGCAATGAACGAAAAACCAATCGAAAACGAAAAAAAACTTATCTATATAGCGGACGACGACTACAGCATACGGGAAGCTCTTAAAACTTTTCTGGAAAACTCGGGGTACGATGTTTTAATTTTTGAGACCGGCGACTTGTTGCTTACGGCTTTTGAAAATAAACCTTCTCATTTGGTGATATTGGATGTTATGATGCCCGGCTCCAGTGGGTTTACGATTTGTAAAGAAATACGGCGGTTTAGTCATGTCCCCATTATTATGCTCACTGCGCGGGACAGCGACTTGGACTACCAAACCGCAATGGATTTGGGAAGTGACGACTTTTTTACAAAGCCCGTGAGCCTTATGAGCGTAGTATCTCGCGTAAAGGCCATTTTTAGGCGAATAGAATTTGAACGTATCGCCAACGAAAATAAAACATGAACATATACAGGAAAGTAATAGGCTTTATTCAACCGCATATTGTTACGGTTTTTTGGGTGTTGCTCTTTGCCTCCTTTGCGATGGTGGGCATTATTTTTAATGTTGCGGTGCATAGCTACATAAGGGAAGGCGCGGAAGACGCGCTTAAAGAAGCAAGGATAAGATATGAGCAGATTTCCGCGCATGATAATGCGGGATTTTTTATGCGTGTTTTGCGCGGCAATCATCGCTTTATGTACGCGCATGTGCGCGTTTTTGCCGTGGACGCCAACTTTATGCCAAGGGATATTTTGATTACGGCTGCGGCTGTAGAAATCTCCGCGCAGTTGGCGGAAAACCCCGTCCCCATGATGATTAACGAAGGAAAGCGGGTACGTTTGGATGACGAAGTTTTCTTTATTTCTATAGTGCCGCAGGATACCGGTGCTTTGATATTTTATTTTGACGCGTCGGATATATTGTCGTTTACGGCGGTTGTTAATCGGTTGCTTGTGATTTCTGTGGCGGTTATTTGGCTTGTTTCTATGATAATCGCCAGCAAAATGGCGGATTTTACTATGAAACCGCTGCGGCTTTTGCGCGATTTTGTTATGCAAATAGGGCGTGGCGATTTTACGCCAAATACGCACACCTTTTATAATGAAGATTTTGGCGAGCTTAACGAGAGCCTTAACAACGCAGTGCGTCAACTCGCTGAGCATGACAATGCGCAAAATGTGTTTTTCCAAAATGTATCCCATGAGCTGCGCACGCCTCTTATGATTGTAAAAAGCTACGCGGAGGGCATTAATCTGGGCATTATGGACCCATATGAGGCGTCGGTTACGATAATGGAATCGACAAATCAGCTTGCAAATTTGGTAGATGACATCCTGTATACCTCCCGAATGGAGAGTATCGCAATGCCGCCAACGGAAAAATCAAATATGTGCGCTTTGGTGGCCGCACGTGTGGATAATCACCGCCCGCTGGCAGAAAATGCCCATATATCCTTAGAATATAAAAGCGACGGCGAGCCGATTATAGTAAAGTGCGTGCCGCAGTTTATTGAGCGTGCCGCAGACAATTTGATAAGCAATGCGATACGTTATGCAAAGAGCAAAGTAACGATAGAATGCTATGCCACTTCGGACGTGGCAAAGGTACGCGTAATAGACGACGGCTCGGGCTTCGACCCGGCCGAGCTTCCCCATGTATTCGAAAGATTTTTTAAAGGAAGAAACGGGCTAACAGGCATAGGATTGGCCACGGTAAAATCCATAGCAGAGCAGCATAATGGCAACGTAACAGCAGAAAACGGCATAATTGGTGCGGTTTTATCCATGACAATTCCATGTAGGTAGACCAAGTGTCGCACAAAAATTAATTAATGCGCAAAAAATGCGCGTTGTCAGGGGTGATATGAAACGATGGCAGTATTATTTTCCGGAGAAGAGTTTAAAAAGCTGAAGGCTGACTTGGTTTTGTACAAATGCGCGTTAAATAACATGGATACGCGAGTGCAAACCTTGGTAGAAGAATTTTCAAATCTGCACGAAAGCAACCCAATAGAGCATGTAAAAAAACGACTGAAATCCCCCGAAAGAATCGCGGAAAAGCTGCACAAACGCGGCTGCACACTCACAGCGGAAAACGCCCGCACAAGGCTTTCGGATATCGCGGGCATACGTGTGATATGCTCTTATGCGCGGGATATTCTTACGATTGCCAACGTATTAAGCCGTCAGCCCGATATGAAAATTTTAAAGCAGCGTGATTATGTAAACACGCCCAAGGCGTCGGGGTACAGGAGCTACCACATAATATTGGAAGTCCCGATTTACCTTACCGACGCTGTTAAGCGTTTGCCCGTGGAAGTGCAAATACGCACGCAGGCGATGGATTTTTGGGCGTCGCTGGAGCATAAGGTGCGTTACCGATTTAACGACGAAATGCCCAACGCAATCATCCGCAGCCTACGAGAATGCTCCGAAGGTATCGCTAAGCTGGACAAAGAAATGTTAAACATCCAGGACATAGCCGACCTCACACGCCAACGGAAAGACCCGTTTATTAGAGACGACCTCCGAAAACCCTAGTTGAGCAGAACTTTGCACCTAAAAATCGTCGGAGGTCGTCTAGAGATTAAAACACCCCGCTGATAACCCCGTCGTCGCTAACATTAATATTAACGGCGGCGGGGGTTTTTGGTAAGCCGGGCATTGTCATAATATCGCCCGAGAGCGCGACAACAAAGCCCGCGCCTGCGGAGAGGCGCACACCACGTATCGTGATATCAAAGCCGCTGGGAGCACCCAGTTTTTTAGGATTGTCCGAGAATGAGTATTGTGTTTTTGCCATACATACAGGAAGGTTGTCGTAGCCGAGTTTTTCCAGCTTGCGGATTTGGCTAGATGCTTCTGCGGAGAATGAAACATTGTCGGCGCGGTAGACGGTTTTTGCTATCGCGGCGATTTTTTCTTTTATCGGCTGGTTTATCTCGTAGGTAAATTTGAGAGAGGAGGGCTTTTCCATTGCGGCGAGAACTGATTTTGCTAAAGCTTCGCCGCCTTCGCCGCCTTTTGCGAAGACTTCGGACAGGGTGCATTCTGCGCCAAGGTCGGATACTGTTTTGCGGATTAATTCGATTTCGTCGGGGGTGTCCGTTGGGAAGCTGTTAATCGCAACCACGCAGGGTATCCCGAATTTTTGCATGTTTTCTATGTGGCGTTTTAGGTTGGGGATTCCGTTTTCGAGTTTGTTGTCTCCGTGGTATTTTAGGGCGCGGACGGTGGCTACGAGTACGACGGCGGACGGGGCGATTCCCATACGACGGCATTTTATGTTTATGAATTTTTCCGCGCCAAGGTCTGCGCCAAAGCCTGCCTCGGTGACAACGATGTCGCCAAGCTGCATGGACAAACGTGTCGCGGCGACAGTGTTACAGCCATGCGCAATGTTTGCAAAAGGCCCGCCATGGATAATCGCGGGAGTGCCTTCCAAAGTTTGCACGAGATTTGGATTAAATGCTTCCTTTAATAATGCGGCCATTGCGCCGTGGGCTTGCAGGTCGCCCGCTGTCACGGGTTTTCCGTCGTATGTGTACGCCACTACGATATTGGAAAGATTATTTTTAAGCGAAGCAATATCCGTGGACAGGCAGAAAACCGCCATTACCTCCGACGCCGCCGTAATGTCGAATCCGTCCTCACGTGGTGTGCCGTTTAGCCTTCCGCCAAAGCCTGTGGCTATGCTGCGTAATTGGCGGTCGTTCATGTCCAGAGCGCGTTTGTATGTTATTTGGCGTGGGTCTATGTTTAGCGTGTTGCCCTGCTGAATATGGTTGTCCAGCATAGCCGCAAGCAAATTATGCGCCGAAGTGATTGCATGAAGGTCGCCCGTAAAATGCAGGTTAATGTCCTCCATCGGAACAACCTGCGCGTACCCGCCGCCTGTCGCGCCGCCCTTCATACCGAACACGGGGCCGAGCGACGGCTCACGCACGCAGATAACCGCGTTTTTGCCGAGGCGTTTCAGTGCGTCACCAAGGCCTATCGTCGTCGTCGTTTTCCCTTCGCCTGCGGGGGTTGGGCTAATCGCCGTGACAAGTATAACCTTGCCTGTTTTTCCTGTTGTGTAGTCGTAAGTAATTTTTGCCTTGTAATTGCCGTATGGCGAAAAATCCGATATCCCCGCGTTAGCCGCTATCTCGGAAATCGGTTTGATTTGCGCCGCTTGGGCGATTTCTATGTCTGTTTTCATTCTGTACACTCCTTCAAAAATGTCGGTCTGATTTTAACAGAGCGCGGGGTAATCAGCAATGAAATGTATGTTCCCCTTGACTTTATCACAGTGACAGCTATAGTGTACCCGAGGTGGTAATATGAAGCGAGAATTCTACCTTGGCCTAACAGGTGGAATAAAATATCTGGAAGAACGTTTTGCCCAAATGGCCGAAAAAGGCTGGATGATAGATAGCTTGGGCGTGTTCTTTTTGCGGTACAAAAAGGCCGAGCCGTGCAAAAAGAAATTTTTCGTGGATGTGCTGCCGGAAATCGGTACGTTCGATTATCCGCATAATGACGACGCTATGACGCACCGCGCCTTTTGCGAAGAAAAAGGCTGGGAATATGTAACCTCGGAAAAATACTGGCGGGTATTTAGCGCAGACGCAGACAGCGAAACATCACCCGTCCACACCGACCATTGCCTGCAAAATAAAATTTATATGCGGACATATCTTAAATTTGAGTGTATGTCGGTTGTTCTTTCTTTTATATGTATGGTTATTATGTTTTTTATGTTTTCTCGGATAGGGCCTGAGATTTTGCTTTCTGATATGATGGTGTTTTTGCTGCTTGGTGTGGTTGGTGTTTTTTTTGCCTTGTTTTTGTTTGTGGTGGTCGGTTTTGTTTGGTGCTTGCGGACGTGGGGCGCGTATAGGCGGGGTTTGCCGCCTGTTTTTGTTTCTTCGTTTACTTATCGTGTTATAAATGCTGTGTTTTCGTTTTCGGCGTTGATGTTTCCTGTGTTTGTTGGCGTCGGCATTTTTTTTGAGGTACGGGGTGGAGTTCCTCTTGCTATTGTTGTTTTTGCGTTTTCTTTTTTGGCAATCGGATGGGGCGTTGGGCTTTGGCTTCGTAATCGGGTAAATACCGTGGAGAGCGAGCGCAGCACAAATATCGCAAAATTTATCGGGACAATGATAGGGATAGGGGTGCTTGTCTCGGTGGTTATGGGTATCGTGGTGGGGCGTTTGCCAATGCCGCCCATACATGGCCGCTATGTTGCCGTGGACGACCGCCCCGCGATTACCGCATACGCGCTGGGACTGCCACTGATGAAGCCAAGCCTGTTTGAAGCCAGAACAAGCATAGCTGTGCCTGTAAATTATGTTTACCGCGAAGCATTTGCGTCAACGGGTATCACTACGCGAGTGCGCCAAACTGCGCATCCGATAATCGCACGGAGTTTTTTTAATCACACAATCGAAGACCGCATGTATTGGGACGAAAGAATTGGGCGCGAGTTTAGCCATAGAAGGCTAAATAGCGAAGCCTCCGCAGCGTGGGACGCCGACGAAGGCTTTGTCATTTACTCGGGGCAAGAAATGCAACTAATCCTACGCCGAGGTAGAACGGAGCTTGTTTTTTTCACAAATCTGGCGATTGATTTGGAAATATTGCAGCAGGAAGTAATTAGTTTATGGGGACTTGTATAGCGAATTATAGCTCCGTGAGGCCGCGTATTTGGCCTGCGAATTTGCAGATGTCAATAATCGTCGAGAAAGCTATGCTCGATTCCGTTTAATTTGTAACTTATGGCGGTGTCGAGGTTTAGCATTTGCAGGCTTTGGAAGACACTTTTTTCTACGTCTTTGTTGTCCTTTTTTAGCTGCGAAAGCAGTGCCTTTACCGTTTGGCGCGTGGATGTGCCGCCGCTTGCGTCGAAAATATTGCAGTTTTCCGAAAGCGGGCAGGCGCACTGGATGAAGGATAGGTTGTTGTAGCGTTTCCAGGCGAGGATTGCATCCTCGGGGACGCAGTACATAGGGCGGATTAACTCCATGCCTTCGAAATTTTGGCTTTTTAACTTGGGCATCATTACCTGATACTGCGCACCGTAGAGCATTCCCATTAGGGTGGTTTCTACTACGTCGCTTTTGTGGTGGCCCAGGGCGATTTTGTTGCAGCCGAGCTTTTGTGCCGTGGCGTATAGAAAGCCGCGGCGCATTCTGGCGCAGAGATAGCATGGCGAACGGTCGGTTTTTGACACAATCTCGAATATATCCGAATCAAATACCTGTATCGGGATATCCAAATACGCCGCGTTTGCGACTACCTTTTGGAAATTAATCTCGTTGTAGCCCGGATTCATTACCATGTAAACCGCCTCAAATGGCACGTCGCTATGGCGGTGCAACTGCTGCATAAGCTTTGCCATCAGCATGGAATCCTTTCCGCCGGAAATACATACCGCGATTCTGTCGCCGGGCTTTATTAATTCGTATCGCTTAATACCCGCAACAAAAGGCCGCCATATCTCTCTGCGGAATTTTTTGTGGGTACTGCGTTCTATTTTTTGTAGTTCGGTTAAGTTTTTCATATTCGACCCCATATTTTGAAAAAACAAGTTTAGCACTGATTTGCTTCTATTTCAATTCGCTGTTTTGCGTGTTTGGGTAGTAAGCGGTTTTAAGTGGATTTTAATACGTTTTTAATGTAGTATGCTTGTTATTAAATCATTTAAGAAAGCGGGAGGATACTCAATGAAAAAAATTATTTTAGCTTGCCTTGTGCTTATTATCGCGGCGTTGCCGATGAAAGCATTGGCGCAACGCCCGGATGCGGACGCGGTTTGGAGCTTAAACAGGTATCTTACGTGGTACACACTCGGCGCAAACTACCCGTCTTCCGGTGTGCCTGCGGGAACAATCACGGTGATAGAATCGGATGGTATCCGAAGTGTTCGTATGTCAAACAGAACTTCGGACATACAGGGTGTAGACCTGCGGTTTGGCTCGCCCATTATGCATTCCGGCATTGTGCTGGAGGGTAACTATGTTTTTGTTGCGGGGCGCGTGGAGGAGCCGCAGGCAGACAGCCGCCTAAGGCTTTCCAACCTAAACGGAGCGGTAAACCTTGCGGAGTTTGATATCCAAGACGACGGCACATTCGAGGCCGTCTATCAATTAACTGAGCAGGATATAGAGGGGCTTAACGGATTCCGTGTAAATACCACGGGTTTGGAGGCCTTTTATTTGGATGTATTTGAAATTATCGCAGGGCGGTATTTTGCCGATGTGCCAAACTGGGATTTGGCCTCGCCTTCGCTTGCGGAGGCATTTAGTGAGTATTTTCTTATGGGCAATATCTGGAGCAATCGTGGGCAGATGAGCGACCATGCCACCTATGATATGTTTCTTCATCATTATAATGCCGTCACTGCCTCTAATCATCATAAGGTATCGTTTTTGCTTGGCTCGACGCCTAATGCGTGGGACTTTGATTTTGTACTGGCAGACGCCATCGTCGATTGGGCAGAAGAAAATCGCCTTGCTCTTACGGGGCATACTTTGGTGTGGCATACCCAAAGCCAAGCATGGCTTACAAATACACCGGGGACACTTGAGCCGCTAACCCGTGCCGAGGCCATGGCTAATATGCACAAATATATAAGCACCGTCGCGGCAAGATACTCCGGCAGAATGTACTCATGGGACGTGGTAAACGAGGCAATTGTTCCGAGAGGCTCTTGGTCGAATAATCCCAACTGGAGGCATCATATGCGCCAAGCAGGATATGGCATAGCCGCTGAGCAAACGGGCGCGTCCCGCTGGTATGCTGCCTTTGCCAACGGAGCAGTAGGTGACGAGTGTGGGTCGGACTATGTTTTTTATGCATTTAAGTTTGCGCGTATGTACGACCCTCATGCAATTTTGTATTACAACGACTACGGAACCACATGGGCAACCAAGCGCGACGCCATTGCCCAAATGGTAGAAGAAATTAATGAGCGTTGGCGCAATCACGAGCTATACGACGGACGTTTACTGATAGAGCGAATAGGAATGCAAGGCCATTATGAGCTTGGCGCACCAAATAACAATATTCTGCGCAATGCAATAGAGCGGTATATCCAAACCGGCGCGCAAGTCAGCTTTACAGAGCTAAACATGTATATAACAGGCTCGGGAATCGACCCAACGGACGAAGACGCTTTACCCGCGTTGTTTGAAAGGCAGTCCATTCGACTGTATAACATTTTAAGCATGGTGTTGGAATTTTCGAATTATATGCCGAGAGTTACCTTCTTTATATGGGTGGACTTGCCTGCGGAACAGGGTGCGTGGCGCAGATGGCCTTATTCGCAGCTTCCGTCGCTGTTTGACCTTGACCGTCAAAACAAGCCTGCATTTTATTCCGTTCTGCGTGCCGCACAAGACGCCGCACCTGCAAATATCTCCGTGCCACAGGTAATGGCACGGCATATTCCGCTTGCGAAAGAGGGCGAAAATTTTTCCGTCAAGCTTTCTGCACAGCAGACAAACCATGCACCTATTCTTTGGGATGTTGTTTACGGAAATCTACCCCCGGGGCTTAGGATTATCCCCGCCACAGGCGTAATACTCGGCACACCCGAGCAGGAAGGCGCATTCACATTTACAGTAGAAGCAAGAAACGCCCTGGGCGCAGGGACAATGGAATTTACAATGGCTGTAGGAGAAGAATTCTACACACCCTATGTACCCGAAATCGAAGAAATAGAAATAATCGAAACAACAGAAGAAGCCGAAGCAGCACCACCCGAAACCCCCTACGAGCCAACCGAAGATATCGACCAACCGCGACCAAATTATGCACTTTTTATAATTTTAGCAATCGTGTTGATTGGTTTAATAATTTTCATTGTAACGAAACCCTACATTTCAGGATATATAAAGCGAAAACGGTAGGGGGTGAGAATTAACCCGTGGACGAGATAGAAAAAGCCTACAACTTACACGCAAAGGACGTATACCGCTATTTGCTAAGTCTTTCGCACGATGAGGATTTAGCGGAGGAGCTTACGCAGGAGACATTTTTCCGTGCAATGCGGACGATAAACCGCTACGACGGGAGCTGTAAGCTTTCTGTTTGGCTGTGTCAGATTGCCAAGCATATGTGGTATCAGTGGTTGGACAAACAATCGCGGCGAAAGCAAACGGAGTTATCGCCCGACATACCACATGAGGATGTCTTTCACTCGGAAAAAACCGCGTTGTACAAAGTCATCTCCGCGTTGCCCGAGCCAATGCGCGAGCTGGTACATCTTAGGCTCACGGGAGAATTCTCATTTGCAGAAATCGGTGACATCATGGGCAAAACAGAAAACTGGTCGCGCACGACCTTCTACCGCGCAAAGCTAAAAATTATCGAAAAAATGGAGGTGTTTAAATGAAATGCCACATTGCCAAAGACCTTTTGCCAAATTACATCGACGGGCTAACGGGAGAAGAAACAAGCGCGGAAATTAAAGCCCATTTGGAAGAATGCACCGACTGTAATGCAGTGTATACAAAAATGACAACGGAAATCTCAAAGGAAAAGGAAACCATCGAAATCAACATTGATTTTCTCGTAAAACTAAAAAATAAGCTCTACTGGACATTCGCGAGTAGGGCAGTCGTCGTTACGGCCATTGTTTTGGTCGCGCTTTTGATTTTTGGATTTTTCTATGAGATTACCGTTCCGTTCTCGGAAGAAAAAATGTGGGTAGAAATCAGCAGAGCAGCCCATCTGGAGCTTTTTGTCAATGAGTACGAAAGTATCCGCATACGCTGGCGCGAACTGGAAGAAGGCGACGAGTTGGAATACGGCGAAAAAGAGATACATGAACTCGTACTGCGCTGGCAAGGGTTTTCTCGGAGAGGGACGTATATGTACGGACGAAATATCATACGCGACGGTGGGCAGGTACGAGTAGTGTTTTTTAGCTTTACGGAGCGGCCTGTCAACCGTCTGATACGGGGCGTAGGCGATTGGAATATGACAGATGGCAGCTCGTGGGGACACGCTATGCATGGCGGTTATCTCGGTCCGCAGACGATAGAGGTGTATTATTTTCCTAATCTGCACCGCTTAACACGCCCGACAATTCCCCTTTCCCCACACCGACATGATACAAGAATAAGTAGATTTTCCGACGGAGAAATTGACGCACTTAGGTCAGACGCAACCCTCGTATGGCACGGAGAAGTAGGATTAGCGCAAGAATAAACACCACCGCCTCGGTGGTTACATACGACCACCACACGCCGTACATTCCAAACGTGCTAAGTACAAGCAGCATAGGCACAAGCACAACCGCGCTTCGTAAAATACCGATGACGAGAGCGATTTTTGGATTGTCGCAGGCACTAAAAAATGCCGAGGCGATTACGTTGATTCCCGCAAAGATTAGGCCAATAAAATATATGCGCAGGCCGCTTTCTGCGAGCTTTTGCAGTGTTTCGCTTGCCTCGCTGTTAAACATGTAAACAAGCGGCGGTGCAAAAGCAAAAACCACGGCGTAAATAACCACGCCCAGCACAGATACCGTCGCTACGGCGTATTTCATAGTAAAGCGCACCGCCGCACTGTCACTACTGCCATGCCCACGGCTTACCAGCGGCTGGATTCCTATGGCAACCCCACCAAACACACTAACAGAAATAATCGCAAGGTTAATAACAATCCCAAAAGCCGCCACGCCGATATTACCCGCCACGCCCAAAATCACAAGATTAAACGCAACCAGCGACACCGCCACGCTCATCTCGTTAACCAGCGTACTCGCGCCCAACGCAAGCAAATCCCCCACCCTGCGCAGCTTAAATTTACACCGCTGCAAAAACAGGTTATTTTTCTTTGTGAAAAAATGCGCCATCAGCACCGCCGTGCTTAAAATAAGCGAAACCCCCGTAGCCAACGCCGCCCCAAACATCCCCAAAGCAAGCGGAAACAAAAATATATAATCGAAAAAGATATTGGCAAACGCACCCACAAAAGACCCCGCCATAGCAAGCTTTGGGTTGCCGTCGTTACGGATAAACGAAAGCAGGATGTTTCTGAAAACCAGCACAGGAGAAAAAAACAAGGTTGTACGGATATAGGCCGTCACCATATAAATCGTATCGACATTTGCACCAAGCGCGGTGGAAATCTGCACGGTAAAAAACGCACCGAGCGCGACAAAAAACACCGCCGACACCGCCCCCACAGCCAGCGCATGTGTAAAAACCGTCGAGGCGTCGTCGCCCCTACCACGCACAATCGAAAACAGCGTAGCCCCGCCAATGCCAATCATCAACCCCACGCTATGCACCACGGTAAAGGCTGAAATAGAAATATTAAGCGCGGCAAGCCCATAAGCCCCCAAGGCCTGCGCAATAAAAAAAGTATCTGCGATTATATAAATAGAAATACAGACCATTTCTAAAACGGCGAGGCTTACGTATTTAACAAAATCTTTTTTGTGTGATGTCATATAATCAAGTTCTCCGTCATTTTTGCCAAGATTTTCTCCCGTGGCGCGTGCCCAAAATCACTTGCTATATTGTCCATGCATTCTGCGGCATGTAACAACATGTCTCGTATTAATCCTTCATCATTTTGGCCTAAAATTTGCGCAAGCGAATGCAAAACAGGCACATTCTCCCTGTCGCCAAACCTGTGAATGCTTGTATTTTTAGCGCGGTCGCGGATTAGCATTTGCATTATAATAGTGAGTTGACACATCTCCAGCGCGAGGTGCGACGCGACTAAATAATCGCCACGCCCAAGCTTCGCAAGCACCATGGACGACAAAAACCAAAACGAGTTTACAATCCCGTCAATTTTACTTTCGAATGAATCATCCTCGGGGGAGACCTCTTTTTCGCCGGGATAAATAAAACTTAAATCAAACCGCCAACCATTTTGCAAACATATCCTCAACGTATCATTATCTCTATGTCTGTGAATCTCATACCCAAAAACCATGCCAAATTGCTCCGACAACTCCGAAACAAATTTTTTCAAATCGAAAACCGCGTTGCTATATAAGTAAATTTCCAAATCCACATCGCTGTAAAAATCAAGCATGTTTTCGTCGAGCAACGAGCCTTTTGCTTCGATTTTTTTTATTTCCGAAAATTTAGATAAAATTTTTTCCAGCGTATCTTTTGCCTTTGGCTGCCAAGTATTGTTTTTCATTTTTACTCCTTAGTGAGCCGTGCCAAGCTTGCCATAAATTTTTTTATACCAAAGCTTGGGAACTGCACGGTGACTTCGTAGTCTGCGCCGCCGTGGGCGATTTCCAGCACTTTGCCAAGTCCGTACTTTGTTTGGCGTACGTTGTCGCCTGCTTGGTAGGGGGGCGGGGTGGCTTTTGTTGATATTGGGCGGAGCGGAGCGGTTTTTTCAGCGGGCTTTGCTATGGCGGCCAGTGCGGGCGGAAGCCCTGCGACGGGCTTTCTTGCGGGGTTAGATGTGCTTGCAGACGCGAGGGAGCTTGTAGACGCGCCCATGAGCGGGCGGACTTGCCCCGACGGGAATGGCCTGCCACCGCGTTCCAGCCCGGCCATATTTACTTCCGTTATGCAATCCATCGGCACGTCAAACAGGAAGCGGCTGGGTTGGTTTCTTACGATACCGCCGTAGTTCATTCTGCTGAATGCTCGGGTTAGGTATAGTGTTTTTTTGGCGCGGGTAAAGCCTACGTAGCATAGGCGGCGTTCTTCTTCCATTTGCTCGCGTTTGCCGCTGTCTATGCTTCGGTAGGACGGGAATAGATTTTCTTCGAAGCCCACCATAAATACGGTGTTAAACTCCAAGCCCTTCGCGCTGTGCAGGGTCATCAACGCCGCCGCGTCTGCGTCCTCGTTGTAGTTGTCGATGTCCGCGACGAGTGCTACATCTTCGAGGAATTTAGCGAGCGAGGTATCGTCCGATTCATTTTCGAATGTGCGGGCTTTTGCGATTAGCTCTTTTATGTTGGCTTCTCGCTCTTCGCCTTCGGGCGTGCCGTCTTGGATTGTTTCCATGTAGCCTGTGCTGTCGAGGATTTTTTCGATTAATTCCCAAACAGAATGCTCTATTGCAAACTCGGCGCAGTCTTCCAAAAATTCCGAAAACTTTATCATGGGCGCAGCCTTTTTGCCCAAGCCCTCAACCTCGCCTGCACGCGAAATCGCAAACCCCAACGAAATCCCCTGCCCCGACGCAAACACCTGTAGCTTATCCAACGACGCCGCACCGATTCCGCGCCGAGGTACGTTGATAATCCGCAAATGCGCCATGTCGTCAGCGGGGTTATTTATCGCCTTTAGATACGCCAAAATATCCTTAATCTCCATATGCTCATAGAAGCGCACACCACTGAAAATCCTATACGGAATCCCCGCCGAAACAAGCTGGTCCTCCACCCCACGCGACTGCGCATTTGTGCGATACAGTACGGCGAAGTCGCCATATCGCGCCCCCGCTTTTACACCGTTCGCGATTGCCCTCGCCACAAATGCACCCTCGTCGCGCTCGTCACGTGCGGAGTACGAACGCAGCGGCTCACCGCGGGTGTTTTCTGTCCATAGCTGTTTGTCTGCGCGTTCTTCGTTTATGGAAATTACGGCGTTTGCCGCGTCCAGGATTACTTTGCTGCTGCGGTAGTTTTGTTCCAGTTTTACTACCTTTGCGCCGGGATAGTCCTTCTCAAAGCGTAGGATGTTTTCGATGTCCGCGCCGCGCCAGCCGTAAATACTTTGGTCGTCGTCGCCCACCACGCATAGGTTTTGTGCGTACCCCGAAAGCAATCGCACAAGCTCGTACTGAGCATGGTTTGTATCCTGATACTCGTCCACCATCACGTAGCGGAAGCGGCTCTCGTACTTTTGGCGGATATCCTCGTGCTGCGAAAGTAATTCCACCGTTTTGAAAATAATATCGTCAAAATCCAGCGCGTTGCTGTCTTTCAGCCGTTTTTGATAAAAGGCGTAAATTTCCGCGATATTGCTTTTTCGGAAATCGCCCGCTACCCCACGTTCGTATTCTTCGGGGGAGATTAATTCATTTTTCTGCGCAGAAATCACCTGCGCTATATGGCGCGGAGGGTAGTGCGTGTCGCTTAAATTCTTCTCTTTAATGCAGTCCTTGATAAGCCGCAGTGTGTCGGATGTATCATAAATGGAAAAGCCTTTCTCAAAGCCCAGTGTCTCAATTTCGCGGCGCAAAATCCGCGTACACGCGGCATGGAATGTACTCACCCAAACCTGCTCACCCAGCGGCGTAATCGCGCTGATACGCTCGCGCATTTCTCGCGCCGCCTTATTTGTGAAGGTGATGGCAATAATATGGTAAGGGTCAACACCCTGCTCTATCAAATGTGCTACGCGATATGTAAGCACCCGCGTCTTGCCCGACCCCGCACCCGCAAAAATTAACAGTGGCCCGTCGAGATGTTGTGCCGCTTCGCGCTGTGTGGGGTTTAGTTGCTCCAGATAACTCATTTGTAAAGCCCTCGTTTCTTTTCGATAGCGGCGAGAAAACGCTCTGCGCTTGTGTTTAGGACTAATTCCTCCGAGATTTCGGATTTAAGGATTAATTCTTTTGCGCGGGAAATTTCGCCTACATAGGTGGAATAATGCGCGTCGGATGAGGCAAGCACAGGGACACCAAGCTCTTTGCAGTGCTTCAGAAGCTCCATCTGATTTTGGCTACCTTTAAATCTGTATGAGTCCGGGTTTAGGGTTTGATTGTTGATTTCTATTATCGTGTGGGTACGGGCGGCGGCAGCAACTACGGCAGGGATATCCACGGGGAAATTTGCGTCGGCAGGATGTCCCCATATGTGCATGTCGCGGTTTTCCATCGCGGCAATTGCGGCGCGGGTATGGGTCGCGGCGTCTACGGGTACAAATGTGCCTCGGTGGAAGGATGCAATCACAAATTCCATTTCAGCGAGTAGGTCTTCGGGGAGGTCTAACACGCCGTTTTCGTCCATAATATTGCATTCCACGCCTTTAAATACACGCACGCCGTTTATGACATCAGGCAAAATCCACTGATTTTGGAAGTTATATATATGCGGCGCGCCACCCAGAGCGGGAGCATGGTCGGATATACCTATATATTGTAAACCGATACTCGCAGCATGTATCGCGTTTTCTGTTACCGTGCTGTATGCGTGGCCGCTGTTTACCGTATGACAATGCACATCTAAAACAAATTCCATAAAACCCTCCATGACAAACTCCTAGAAAATGTCCAAACCTTCGTGTATTATACATGGGAAAGGGCGGTGTTACAAATATATGTCTGACATGTTGGTAAAACTGTACGCGCAAGAGTTCAAAAACGTAGAGCCTAAGCTTTTGAAAGATGGAATCACAATAAAAAAAGCTTTCATCGGAGACAAAGACACAATCTTAAATTTTATCCGAGAAAATTTTCGTGACGAGCCGATATGGCCAAACGAATGCGAATATGCCATGTTTAACAACCCCATAACATGTCACATCGCGGTTAAGGGCAAGGAATTAATCGGATTTTCGTGCTACGACGCTACGGCAAGGGGATTCTTTGGCCCTATGGGTGTACGTGATGATTTTCGAGGGAAGGGTGTGGGAAAGGGGCTTCTTCTAAAGTCGCTGGCTTCCATGAAAGAAAGCGGCTATGCTTATGCAATTATCGGTTGGCCTGCGGGCAACGCGGTAGATTTCTATAAAAAAACTGTTTTTGCCGTCGAAATCCCGGATTCACCGCCTTGTAAAAGCATTTACAAAAATTCTATCACACAAGAATAGGGAGAAGCACATGGATTTTCGGATTACAAACATCACAAAATTGAGTGGTGGGTCTGTCGGACATGTAGAGCTTGCGACAGGCATTTACAAAAACAAGCCGTTAAAGGTAGTTATAAAAACGCAAAAAAAGTGGGAACGCCCCGGCGACCCAAACTCATGGCGGCGCGAGTACGACCTATACACCTCAAATTTTGACGAGATTTTCACAAGCAACTTACGTTGGCCAAAGTGCTATCACTCCGAGATTAACGATAACGAAACAAAATTATGGCTGGAATACATCGAAGGCGTATCAGACGCGGACTTAACAATGGAAATGTACGAAAAAATAGCGGAAGGCTTGGGGCATTTCCACGGCAGGTTATACTCGGAAAAATTTACGATAACCACCGAAAATTTAACCGATACGGATTCCATGAAAAATTTTTACCACTACAACCGTTCCAGGGCAAACGCGGACTGCAAAGTTCCGTCGCATTTACAAAAGATGCTTTCCGATATGGATAATAATTCCGACAATATTTGGGCCGAGATTGAAAAACTACCCATCGTTTTGCGGCACGGAGACTTTTTCCCACCGAATATGTTTTACACAGATGGCAAAATCATTCTGATTGACTGGGACAGCGCGGGGTGGAGTTATCTGGGCGAGGATATTGTAAATATGGTAGCCGACGTGGACGACACCGACAACATGGTGGATTATTTTAATAAATGCGTACCTGCTTACCGCAGGGGTTTTTCGGAGTATTCAACGGTAGAAAACCTATACATTTACGAGCGGGTTATCATGCATTTCGGGCATAGGCTTGTGAGTGGATTTAACTGGCGCGGCGAAGAAAAAACACCCGACGAGCAAAAAAACGACCTAGTTGTTCTGCAAAAAATATATGAGATGGGGAAATAATATGAACTACCGCGAGCTAGGCAAAACAGGAAAAAAAGTAAGCGAGATAGGCTTTGGGCTGGAGCATTTGGACAGAAAACCCTACGCACAAGTAGAAGAAACCCTAAACGAAGCCCTACGCCATGGCGTAAACCTTCTCGACATCTTTATGCCCGGCACGGAGGTACGCGAAAACATCCAAAAAGCCCTGAGCACACGCCGAAAAGACGTGTATATCCAAGGCCACATAGGGTCTACGGACGTCGGCAAGCAGTACGACATAAGCCGCGACATGCCCACGGTAAAAAAATATTTCGAGGAGATGTTGCGCCTGTACGGGTACATTGACTTTGGGATGTTGTTTTTTATTGATTCCGAGGAGGATTACAAGAATGTATTCGAGACGGAGTTTATCACATACGCCGAGCGGCTAAAGAAAAACGGTGATATTCACCATATCGGGTTTAGTTCGCACAACCCCGTGACCGCTACCAAGGTAATCGAAACAGGCACGGTAGAAATGATGATGTTTAGCATAAACCCCGCATTTGATATGATTCCCGTAGAAGAAAGCGTATTTGACCATCTGGATAATAATTTTAAAGCAGACGTACTGCGCGGCCTCGACCCAAAACGTGCGGAGTTGTACAAGCTATGTACACAAAAAAACATAGGGATTACCGTGATGAAAGCCCTCGGCTCGGGAAAATTGCTCTCGCCCGAGCATACGCCGTACAAAAAACCGCTTACCACATACCAATGCGTGCATTACGCGCTTTCGCGGCCTGCGGTGGCGAGCGTTTTGCCGGGCTGTCAAACAATTGAGGAAATGGCGCAAATCATGGGCTACTTCTCCGCAAGCAACGCAGAAAAAGACTACGCCGAGGCCATAAGCACCGTGCGCAACGATTTCGCAGGCAACTGCGTATATTGCAGCCACTGCCAACCCTGCCCCGTGGGCATTGATATAGCAACGGTAACAAAATATCTGGATATAGGCCATTTGGATGAAGGTAATATCCCGCCGTCCATCCGCCAGCACTACGCGGCGTTAAACTCCGCAGACTGCATAGAATGCGGCCACTGCGAAAAACGCTGCCCGTTTGGCGTCCCCGTGATAAAAAACATGAAGGACGCAGCGCGGATTCTTGGAGGCAAATAATGAATGACTTCGAAAAAACCATCGCACTATTTTCTAAACAAAAACAAGTTGACTGTATAACCTTGGGGGGTTCAAAGGCAGTCGGCAATGATGATGAGCATTCCGACTATGACGTGTATGTTTATCTTAATGCACCGCTTTCGCCGGATACACGCGCCTCCTTGCTTGCCGAGACCTGTTCTTATACCGAAATTAACCATACATTCTGGGAGCCGGAGGACAACTGCATTTTAAAAAACGGCGAAAAACTCGAAATGATATATTGCGACCTTCCCGGCACAATAAAACAAATGCACAGTATTCTAACTGAGGGTACAGCCGCGCTTGGTTTTACCACATGTGTCTGCTTTCGTGTTATTAACGCAAAAATTATTTACGACCCAAAGGGGCTTTATCGTGACATTGTAACGGAGTTTTCCATGCCATACCCTGCTCATTTACGTGAAAATATCATCCAAAAAAACTGGGCATTGCTGGAGACTTCCCAACAATCATTCCGTCTGCAAATAGACAAAGCCATAAAACGCAACGACCTAATCCTCGTCACCCGCAGGATTGTCGGCTTCCTAAACAGCTACTTCGATATAGTTTTCGCGCTAAACGAGGTGTATGTCCCCGGAGAAAAATTCTTGGACAAGCTTGCCTGCAAAATGTGCAAGCGTCTGCCAAAAAATTTCCGGGAGAATATAAATAAATTACTTACGCTCCCAAATACCGAGGTGTCGCCCGTAATTTTGGACATGATTAACTCACTGAAAGCGGTGTTATAAATGAACGACTTCGAAATAGGAATAATTACAAAAGCGCAAGGCATCCGCGGGGAATTCCGCGTGCTACCCACCACAGACGACCCCTCGCGTTTTGAACTGCTCGTGGGCAGCGAGATAAAAATAAACGGCAAGCCCCACAAACTAACAAACGCCCGACTACAAAAAAACATCGTCGTACTAAAGCTGGCCGAAGTAAACGACCGCAACACAGCAGAAACCCTAATAAACGCCATCATCACAATCCCCGCAGAAAAAGCCCTGCCGCTGGAATCCGACGAGTTCTACATCCGCGACCTCATTGGCCTACGCGCCGAAACCGAGGACGGCGAGCCGCTCGGCAAGCTCACCCGCGTAATGCACACAGGCGCAAACGACGTCTATGTAATCACGCCGACGACGGGCGACCCATTTATGCTGCCCGCCATCAAAGACGTCGTACGCGGCATAAGCATCCCCGAGGGCAAAATCACCCTACGCCTGCTCGAAGGCCTGCGAGACCTCACGCCATGACATTCCATGTACTCACCCTCTTCCCCGAAATGATACGGGAATTCGCGACGCATAGTATTCTCGGCCGCGCTGCAAAGGCGGGGCTTGTCGAAGTAAAACCGCTAAACATCCGCGATTTCGCGATAAACAAACATGGGCAAGTAGACGACGCACCCTACGGCGGCGGTGCGGGTATGGTAATGATGGCGCAACCGATTTTCGACGCCTTCTCCTCCCTCTCCACGACCCAAAACACCCCCGTAATCTACCTATCCCCCCAAGGCCACGTTCTCACCCAAGCCCGCGCCCAACAACTTTCCCAAGAAAAAGAAATAATCCTAATCTGCGGCCACTACGAAGGCCTAGACGAACGAATAATAGAAGAAATAGTAACCGAAGAAATCTCCATAGGCGACTATGTACTAACAGGCGGCGAGCCGGCAGCCTGCGTCCTTATAGACGCCGTATCCCGCCTAATCCCGGGCGTCCTCGGCAAAGAAGAATCCCATCAAAACGAAAGCTTCTCCCAGTCAAACCTGCTGGAACACCCCCACTACACGCGCCCGCCGATATTCCGAGGCCGTGAAGTCCCGGAAATCCTGCTATCAGGTCACCACGGCAACATAGAAAAATGGCGTCAAGAAGAAGCAATAAGACGCACAAAAAGTAAACGCCCCGACCTGCTAAAAATTTAGGCCATTTGGTCAAACCTCTAAAGGAGCATACCCCATGCATTTTAAGTTAACATCGGAGTTCGCGCCCACGGGCGACCAACCGGAAGCGATAGCCGCCTTGGCACACGGATTCTCAGAGGGCAGAAAATTCCAAACCCTGCTTGGCGTAACAGGCTCGGGCAAAACCTTCACCATGGCAAATGTTATTCAAAAGCTGCAAAAGCCTACCCTTGTCATGGCGCATAACAAAACCCTCGCAGCCCAGCTATACAGCGAGTTTAAGGAGTTTTTCCCCGATAACGCCGTGGAGTATTTCGTGAGCTACTACGATTACTACCAGCCCGAGGCCTACGTGCCGTCCACGGATTCCTTCATAGAAAAAGACTCGGCAATAAACGAAGAAATCGACCGCCTGCGCCACTCAGCGACATCGGCTCTTTTCGAGCGGCGCGACGTAATCATCATCGCGTCGGTCTCCTGCATTTACGGCTTGGGCGACCCGCAAGAATACCGCGACCTTATGCTATCGCTACGCGTCGGCATGATACGCGACCGCGACGACGTAATGCGCAAGCTCGTAGAAATCCAATATAACCGCAATGAGATGAATTTTACACGCGGCACATTCCGCGCACGGGGTGATGTCTTAGAATTCTATCCCGCCAACCTGCCCCCCGACATGTATCTGCGCGTGGAATTCTTCGGAGACGAAATCGAGCGTATCTCCGAGGTACATGCAATCTCGGGCGAAATCCTATACACCCGCGACCACGTAGTAATTTACCCCGCGTCGCATTACGTGACAGGCCAAGAACGCCTAAAAGCCGCTATCCGCGCAATAGAAACCGAACTCGAAGAGCAGCTCGCCTACCTAAAATCCCAAGACCGCCTGCTGGAAGCCCAACGCCTGCTGCAACGCACACGCTACGACATAGAGATGATGACAGAAATGGGCTTTTGCAGCGGAATAGAAAACTACTCGCGCCACCTCGCAGGCCGCGCGGCAGGCTCAACCCCGCACACGCTACTCGATTACTTCCCCGACGATTTTCTAATCATAGCCGACGAATCCCATGTATCCATCCCCCAAGTAGGCGGCATGTACAAAGGCGACCGTTCCCGAAAAGAAACACTGGTAGAATACGGCTTCCGCCTACCCTCCGCACTGGATAACCGACCCCTTACCTTCGAGGAGTTTGAGACAAAAATCCCGCAAATGCTATTCGTATCCGCGACCCCCGCCAAGTACGAGCAGCAGCATTCCCAGTTTGAAGTGGAGCAAATCATCCGTCCCACAGGCCTGCTCGACCCGGAAATCTCCGTTCGCCCCGTAAAAGGCCAAGTGGACGACCTGATAGGCGAATGCAACGCCGTGGTAGAAAAAAAAGGCAAAATCCTTGTCACCACCCTAACAAAACGCATGGCCGAGGACCTAACCACCTATCTCCGCGAGGCCGGTATCCGCGTACGCTACCTGCACTCCGACATTGACACACTGGAGCGCATAGAAATCATCCGCGACCTGCGCCTCAACGTCTTCGACGTACTCGTAGGCATAAACCTTCTCCGAGAAGGCCTGGACATCCCCGAGTGCGCCCTCGTAGCCATTCTCGACGCCGACAA
The DNA here is from genome assembly GCA_009786685.1 of Defluviitaleaceae bacterium. Lineage (GTDB taxonomy): Bacteria > Bacillota > Clostridia > Lachnospirales > WQUN01 > WQVC01. Next base: position 504 of record WQRQ01000040.1, on the reverse strand, counting down.
AGAAGGCTTTCTGCGTTCAAACACCTCGCTAATCCAAACAATAGGCCGCGCCGCGCGTAACGTCGAAGGCCGCGTAATCATGTACGCCGACACAATAACCGACTCCATGTCCCGCGCCATAGCCGAGACAAACCGCCGCCGCGGTATCCAAGAAGCCTACAACCAACAGCACAATATAACTCCACGCTCCATAATCAAAAAAATCCATGAGCGTATCCAAGTAACAAAAGCCGTAGAAAACACCTCCGCCACCCTGGCCAAAGACCCGGAATCCATGAGCCGCGACGAAATAATAACCGCAATAAAAAAGCTCGAAAAGCAAATGAAGCAAGCCGCGGCAGAACTACAATTCGAGCAAGCGGCAGCCATCCGCGACGAAATTTTGGCGTTAAAAAAACATATGTAGAGCGAATTCAATGAGAAACCGTCCCGACGGAGCGGCGGCGAAAAACCGTGTTTTTCGCGGTTTTGCCGCGACAGACGGGACGGATTTCGAATTAATTC
>WQRQ01000039.1 GCA_009786685.1 Defluviitaleaceae bacterium | reverse complement strand
GGTTTTAATCTTTTAAAATTAATTACGACGCAGCGGCCGACGGTCTCCACCCGGTTTTGGGGGTGGGCGGCGTACTGTTGTGTCTGCTGTGGGGTCTATGACGGCTTTGCGTGATAGGTTTATGCGGCCTTGGTCGTCTATTTCCGTTACTTTTACCTGTACGATGTCGCCTTCTTTGGTTACGGCTTCCATTGATTCTGTGCGGGTTACGTCCCATTGGGAGATGTGAACCAGGCCTTCTTTTTCGGGGGCCAGCTCTACGAATGCTCCGAAGGACATTAGGCGGGTTACTTTGCCTGTGTATATTGCTCCGATTTCGGGTGGATTGACGATGGCTTTGATGATTTCTACGGCGCGGTTTACTTTTTCGAGGTCGCGGTCTGCTACAAATATGCGGCCGTCGTCTTCTGTGTCGATTTTTTCTACGCCTGATTCTTCTATTATGCGTTTTATTACCTTTCCGCGTGCGCCTATTACTTCTGCGATTTGGTCGGGGTTTATACGGATAATGGAGATTTTGGGGGCGTATGGTGAGATTTCGGCGCGTGGAAGCTCTATTGTGGGAAGCATTACGTCGTTAAGGATAACATTGCGGGCTTCGCGGGTTTGTGTTAGTGATTGTTTGATGATTTCCGGGGTTAGGCCGTCTACTTTTATGTCCATTTGGATGGCGGTAATGCCCTCGGATGTGCCTGCCACCTTGAAGTCCATGTCACCGAAGAAATCTTCGAGACCCTGGATGTCGGTGAGCAGTACAAAATCGTCTGTGGTCGCACCTGTTACCATTCCTACGGAGATACCTGCTACGGGGCGTTTTATGGGGACGCCTGCGGCCATGAGGGAAAGGGTGGAGCCGCATACGGCGGCCTGTGAGGTGGAGCCATTGGAAGAAAGGACTTCGCTGACGAGACGGATAACGTAGGGGAAGTCGTCTTCGCTGGGGATGACGGGCAGGAGGGCGCGCTCTGCTAATGCGCCGTGGCCGATTTCACGACGACCGGGGCCGCGTGAGGGTCGGGTTTCGCCTACCGAGTAGCTTGGGAAGTTATAGTGGTGCATGTAGCGTTTGTTTTCTTCGGCTTCGTCTAGGCCGTCGAGGCGTTGTGTGTCGCCGCTGGAGCCTAGCGTTGTGACTGTGAGAACCTGCGTTTGCCCGCGTGAGAAAATGGCGGAGCCATGAGTGCGCGGAAGGATGTCGATTTCTGCAAAGAGGTTGCGGATATCGCCCTTGCTGCGCCCGTCGGGGCGTTTGCCTTGCTCGAAAATCATACGGCGTACCGTTTCCTTTTCGAATTTGTAGATAACCGCTCCGAGCTGTGATTTCCAGTCCTCGGCCACGTCCTCGGGGAAGGTGGGTACGAGTTTTTCTTCCACTTCGTCGCGGAGGGCGTTCATGCGGGTGTCGCGCTCTTGTTTTTTGTCGGTAAATACGGCTTCTTCCATGCGAGCGTCTGTTATAAAGGAAGTTACTTTTTCGTAGAGTTCCTTTGGAATGGACTGCTGCTCGTATGTGCGCTTTGGCTTACCGTGTGTTTCTACGATTTGGTCTATGAATTCGATGATTTTTTTGTTTTCTTCGTGGGCGAGCATTATGGCCTCAAACATCTTATCGTCGGGGACTTCGTCTGCGCCTGCTTCTATCATCATTACTTTGTCGCGTGTCGAAGACACCGTTAGGGCGAGCTTGCTGGCTTCGCGCTGGGCGGCGTCGGGGTTTACGATGAGAGTGCCGTCCACGAGACCGATGTTAACGGCTGCGGTAGGCCCTGCGAATGGGATTTCCGAAATAGACAACGCGATAGACGAGCCTATCATTGCTGCGATTTCGGGGCTTGCGTCTTGGTCCATGGAAAGGACTGTGGCCACGACACCAACGTCGTTACGGTAGTCGTCCGGGAACAACGGGCGAATAGGGCGGTCGATAAGACGTGACGCCAAAATTGCGTGTTCTGTAGGGCGGCCTTCGCGCCTAAACCATGAGCCGGGGATTTTGCCCACGGCGTAAAATCTTTCTTCATAATCCACGCTTAACGGAAACCAATCTATGCCCGCACGTGGCTTTTCGCTTGTCGTCGCTGTTACCAGGACGACTGTTTCGCCGTACTTCATAAGGGCAGACCCGCCCGCAAGCTCCGCTACGCGGTTTAACTCGCAGGATAACTCCCGCCCCGCTAATGTTGTTTTATAAATCATTTTTGTCCTACTTTCTTAATCCGAGTTCGCCTATGAGTGCGCGATATTTTACTACGTCTTGGCGGCGGATATAATCAAGTAGTCCGCGGCGTTGTCCAACAAGCTTTAAAAGACCTCTGCGTGAGTGAAAGTCCTTAGGGTGCGTGCGCAAGTGGTCGGTCAAATGGTTAATACGCGCAGTCAACAACGCAACCTGTACCTCCGGTGAGCCTGTGTCGGCTGCTCCACGCCCGTGTTTTGCAATGATTTCTTTTTTGTTAATCATGGTGATTCCTCCTGTACTGCGTTGCCAAAATCATTTTCGGCAATCGCTTTCATTTTAATTGCCCAAAAGCCCAGCCATGGTTGGAGTTGCCGATGGCAGAGCTTGGGTTCAATGGAGAGTATAGCATAGCGGGGTTTTATGTCAAGGGCGTCGAGCGGTTTTCGCTCGACTGCGGCGGAAGATTTTACAAAGGCAAAGCGTTACGTTTCCGGTTTAGTTTTTTTGGGTCAAACCGGAAAAGTAACGCTTTTCAAAATCCTCCAAAAGAATTCTCTGCGCTGAACTCCATTGATTTAAACCTGACCACAATGGAAGACAAAGCTGTCACAACGCCTTCAGAACATGCGATAAAATTTTATCGCCTTCTTGCGGGGTACAAGCGTATGTGATATAATTGTAAACAATAAAAATACATTTTATATAGGAAGAGGGTGTGAAATGAGCCTGTTTAGTCATGCATATTGCGCAGATTATGATACAAAAATAGCTAATCTAGCCTTGTTAAGTCCAGAGAAATGGAGCTTTGGCTCAAGCCAAGATAATACAATATTAAAAAATTACATTGGTCATACATTTCTTAAACTTGAGGAGGAAAATAAAGTTGTTACAGAAACCCAATATTCTTTATTTAACACAGGATTATACACCACATTCTATGAATCTATTATGGGATATTTAGTGCCTAACAAAAATGAGAATAGACAAGCTTGGTTTTTTGATGGTTTTTATACGTCATATCAACTCGGGATGATGGGTATTGTTAACTATCCTCCTCGGGCGAATTACTTTTCAAATCCTGATAAGCTTGTATTTGATACTAACTGCGAAATTATTCCTCAGTATCGGCATATTTTTAATGATGCCGAAAACTTTTTAAGAATACCAATATCTATCCGTGAAAGTCCTAACAAAACTATGTTGTTTGATGGGGCTATTAAAAGGGCAAAGCACATGATTGACGCAAATTATAAAACAGCTGTCCCACAATACTATAAAGGTAAAATACAGTTGTTAATACCCATTTGTTTGGTGAATGAAAGCAAGCCAGACCTTGCATTAGTCGTAAGCAAAAATGATGCAGGTAACCAATATCTTGGGCATTCTTGCTTATCACTTGATATGGCATATAATAATGCAAGACTTATTGCTCGCCCGGATAGCGTTTGGCTCCACCCATAAAAAGGTATTGACTTCAAAAGAAAAATTGGGTACAATACAAATGTAGTGTTTAGCTGCGCATTTAAATATGTTATTTTGATTAAATATTATTAAAATTAAACATGGTGCAACACAACTAGAAACAGGGCGATGAAGTCGCCCTGTTTTATTTGTGTCTTTTTATTAAACCTATTTGTAATTCTTCATTGCTCATACCTAGGTATTGTAGGAATTCGTCAAAAAATACGATGTAGGGACTTGTGACCTCGTCGGCACGTTTTGCCAAAACATAACCGCGCACCATGCAAGCTCTACCGCCTTTTCAGCTGCTATGACTGCGGCTACGCTATTTAAAATCGTGCCGAGGCAAAACTCGACTCGATTTATGATGCAGTTTTCGATTTTCAGGCAACTCGTCAGAATACCGCCATTTACGTCCCCAATGCCAGCATAAGGATGGCATTTCCCATCCCCCAGATGGTCGTCTCCTGAATCATAAAGTCATAGGAATTATCATAAAAAACCGCGGCAGAGGTATTAAATCGCTCCAAAGGGTCGTCGTCTTCCATTTTAAAATGTTTTCGCAAGCTGTCATGGGTGGACTTCTTACCGGGGCCGGCAGAAATCGCTCCCGTGGGCAATCTATCCAGCACATTGCGAATAAAGCTGTAAATATTGCGCACACTGTGCAAATCATCGGAAGCAATCATCCCCAAGCCCCAGTTATTACGCCCCAAGGTATAATCCAGTGTTCCATAAAACGGCGTAGCAAGCGACTTGTCACCGGTTAAATTTTGTGTGAGCAGGCATAAATTCGCCATACCCATCCATAGCGGCAATGTCCCCCAGTAATAATTGTCGCCGGGTAGCTCCCACACATTTTTATTTTTGTAGCGGGTTACTTCTTCCAATAAGCGAGCCTTTGCGGCCTCGTCGCCTGCTTGTGCCAAACGATAATTTGCAAAGCCGTTCATGGTGCGCCAGCTAATGCAATCGCCCGGGGGTGGGGCGTAGGCCTTGGCGTCTTCCAGAAAGCGCGGGACTTTCGTAAGAAAATACAACTCCGCCGCCGCAAGTGCCATGTTATCCACGTCGGTAGGGTCACGGTAGAAATCATTTGTATTATCGCGCTCAAATGCCGTCAAAATCGTATCGTCCCTACGAGCGCGGTCGTAGATGGCTATTGCCTTGCTTTCGTACTCCGCGTTTTTGAATAATCGCGCACCCAAGGCCAAGGCCGCCGCCGTCATTCCCATATGCGTACGGGATAACGCGCATAGCGCAGGACGCTTGCCGTCCAGTTTATCTTCTGTGGGCAAACGCCAGCCTTCGTGATGGTCTTTACCGTCCCCCGCCTGTATCACAAAGGTATTTTCGTCGGGGAAGGTTTTAACCAAATGGCCTAAACCATGCTTGGCTTCGTCGGCAATGGCTGCAATATCGGGCTTTAGCTCATACGCCGTAAGCAAATACCAAACCAAATTAGCCTCGGTTAGCGTAAATTTAATATAATCTCCCGCGTCATAATGCCCTCCAACCATATCCACCGTTCTGCGTGGGGAAGCCTCTTTCCACGCGCCGTGTTCCCGGTCGCCGTCCGGCACAAGCACCGTAGCCTCGCTGTCGCCCAAATGCGACGCGTCGTTAAGCGGCGTTTTGCACCCGCTCCGCATTGTGTGCAGATGTCCAAGGGCTTGTGTTAAAAATATCGAGTACGGGTCGTCCTTGATATGCACCGTTTGCGCCGCCGCACCCGATACCTCCAAGGAGTAAGCACCGATTTTATCCACGGCAGAAAAATCAATTTTGTAGTGCTTTTGTGCAACATGCAAATCGTCGCCCTCGGTAGCCGCAGGCAATTTCCCCGAAAGCACAACCTCGTCGCCTTTATTTAAGCACCATTCCGCGCCCGCGATGTCCTTCTCGGAAAGCACAATCGCTACCTTTCCTCGCTCGGGTGTGTATCCTGCCAAATTAAGCCTTACCCATGTGTTTTCCATAAAAATCTCCCCTCATCTATCTTAGTGTTATTGCAAACCTTGCGCCGCCTGCATTCTCCGCGCTTATGCTGCCGCCCAGTTTTTCTACGACGTCCTTGGCTATCGCAAGCCCCAGCCCGGAGTTTCCGTTTACCCCTTTGTAAAATCTGTCGAAAATATTGGGCATATCCTCGTCGCTTATGCCTCCGCCGTCGTCCGTTATCGTGATTACAACTCCGCTTTTACCCACTACCTCGTAGCCGATTGTTACTCGTGTGTCGGCATGGCGTATACAGTTTGATAAAATATTGTCTATCGCACGCTGTAGCTTTTCCTCGTCGGTTTTTATCTCTATTTCGCCTTCCGGGAATTTAAATGCAAGCTCCTTGCCGTTTTTATCTGCGAGGATTTTTATTCGGCTTGCGCCGTCGTACAGAAAGCTCTTTACGTTTATCGTGGTGATTTCCAAGTCATCCAAACCACTGTCCATTCTGGATACGTATAGGATTTGGCTTATCAGGGTTTCCATTTTTAAGCTTTCTGCGACTATTATGTTTGCGGCTTCGTCTTTGTTTAGGATGTTTTCCGCGATGCCTTCGGCGTAGCCTTGGATGGATACCAACGGCGTCCTAAGCTCATGGGAGACGTTTTGGAAAAACTTTTTTTGGTTGTTTTCATAAGTTTCCAGCATGTTTGACATGGTGTTCATGCTTTGTGCGAGGTCGTTAAATTCTTCGTATTTAAAATCCTCTACCTTTTCTCTAAAATTTCCGTGGCCTATGACGTCGGCATATTTTCGCAGCTTATCAACCGCCTTTTGCACATTGGAAGAAAGAAAAAACGATATAACCGCACTAAGCACTCCTGAAATTATAAGAATTAATCCAAGCGTGCGGTTAACCGCGTGCATAAACATAACAGCCGAGGTAATATCCGTATAAAGCAACGCCGAAATCGGCAGACCGTGGATAAACGACAAATCCATTGCTATGAGGTAGTACACGCCGTTTTCTCCCAAAACGCGCCTCATGTCGCCCATCTCAAAAACGTCGCGACCAGAGGTAAAACGATGGGTTAACAGCGTTATATCTGACGCCGTGCTTTCGCTTAGGTTGGTGATTGGCGGGTAAATGATTTCGTCGCTGTCGGTTACGATAATCACGTCCGTGTTCATCATAAGCCGCCCTATGGCGCGTATCTGCCCCACCGTAGAGGCAAACTCACCCGTGGCTATATCCACCGCACTCGACGATAACTCGCGGCGGGCTTCTTCCGTTATGAAATTGTTTGTGAGTATGTTAAACGAAAAATATATCAACCAGAAAATCACAAAAATCATGCCGAAAAAATTTCTCATAAGCACAAATTTAAACTTCTTCACCCTTAACACCTACCTTAAATCCATATCCCCATACCGTTTTTATGGAAATCACGCTGCCCGCCTTATCCAGCTTTTTGCGCAGGCGTTTTACCGTGTCGTCTGTTGCGCGGCTTTCTACCACGTTTTCGTAGCCCCATATTGTGGTCAAAAGCTCGTCGCGGGATATTGCCTTGTCTTTGTTTTCCAAGAGATATGAGAGTAGATTAAATTCTGTTTTTGTCAGGCTTAGTGCCTCGTTGTTGCAATACGCCGTTAGCTTATCGGGTAGAATTTTTATGTCGGAGAATGTGATTTCGTTGTTTGTGCTTGGCCTTTGCATTTCTATACGGCGAAGCATGGCTTTTACGCGCATTGTCAGCTTTACCGGGCTAAAGGGCTTTGTAAAATAATCGTCGCTGCCCAATGCCAAGCCCGATACATAGTCTTCTTCCGTATCCTTCGCCGTAAGCATGATAATCGGAACATCGGAAATCGCACGCAGCTTTGCGCAGATTACCAGCCCGCTGTTTCCGGACATCATAATGTCCAGGATAACGAGGTCGCATTCCTTCTTACCGAATGCCTCAAAAAGTAAATCCCCACTCTCAAAGACCTCCACCTCGTAGCCCTCGTTTTTTAAAAAGGCGCGTACCAGGTTTCTTATGTTTTCCTCATCATCCGCTATATAAATTAACATAGTTTTTTGCCTCCGTACGGCTTGCCGCAAATTTGCCACAGATTTTCGATAATTTTTTCCGCATTTTGGATTGTAGCATATAAAGGCACAAAAAAAGAAGCCGTCTCCGGCTTCTTTTTATCTAAATTAACGCTCCCAGTCTACAAGTAATTCTGCTACGTCGCTGCCTGGGCCGTCTGTTAGGAGTTCTACTGTCATTGAGCGGGCAAACCACTCGCTGCTTCCGCCTGTGCCGCGCAGGGTGATGTTACCGATAAGCTCGTTGTAGCCTTGGTCGCCGTCGAGGGTAACTTCTACTACGAGGGTGTATTGACCGCCGGGTGTGATGTCTACATTAAAGTGGGCGGGAATAACGGTTGCTACTGCGGGGTATGGCGGTGATGGGAAATCGTTAACAACTTCTCTGTCGCCATCTGTATACTCCGGATATCCGTATCCGCTTGTCTTCCAGCGTACGCGCCAGCCACCTGCTCCATGCTCGCCGTCGGACTGCACAACGTAGGTTATGCGGTATGTCGCACCCGCAATCGGCTCAAATGCGCGCCCACCATAAGGCTGTGTTGCCGCAAACGGCCATACGTCTGTGCCTGAGCCTATGATAATATCAAGACCACTGCCCGCATTACCGTCACGCACAAAACCTGCGTTTACGCCTGTTTCTTCAGGCTCTTCCGGTTCGGGTTCCGGCTCAGGTGCAGGCTCCGGTGTTGGCTCAGGGGTAGGCTCGGGTGTGGGTGCAGGTGTTTCCACAGGTGCGGGGTCAGGCGTTGCCGCCGGTGTCGGTGCGTCATTTCCGCACGCAGCAAATGCCGAAAGGGCAAAAGCCAAAATCATAGCTAAAACAATAACTTTTTTCATTTCATTTTTCAGTCCTTTATAATTTAAATTCTTGCTAAAGGCTCGAGACGACATTCCCACCAAGCCATCAATCGGCGTTGGCAGGCGGCCCAGCCGCCTAGCGTTGTACTGTTACGTTAAAGATTAGGAGGTCGGATGTGTCGTAGTCACCGATAGAGCGGTTTGTTTGTAAACGGATACCGCCGGGGTGGTCCTCGTCTGTTGTGATTTGGTCAAGGGGAACTCTGGGTGCGCCAAGACCTCTGCTTAGACGGAACTCAAAGGGGCCTTCGCCAGAGCCAGGCTCTTCTTCGTTTACGCACATGCCCCATCTGTCTACTTGGGCGATGTCGTTCCAACCGTTGTTGTTTGCGTTTAGGAATGCAACAAACCATTCGCCGTCATCGTAAGCGATGTTGTCAAACATGCCTTCGATAACGATTCTGTCGTTTTGCTCAAATTGAATCATCTCGTTAATCAGCAAAAGTCCGTCGTTTTGGTGTGTTCTGCCGCTGATACGAAGATAGCGTTGTCCGCCGCGCATACCAACTGTTGCAACAGTTGTACCGTCGCCAAAGTCGTGGTTAAACACGCGCAACCCGGCAGAGCCGGAAAGGTCTGTTGTCGCACCGGCTGCAAGCCCTTGAATATACGGGTCGTGTGCCATGGAGTAGGCAAAGCCGTCAGGCATACCTGCGGGTTCCGGGTCAGGCTCGGGTGCTGCTTCTTCCGGAGCTTCTTCTGTTTCTTCTATTTCTTCTGCGGCTTCTGTTTCCGAGCCTACGCGTTTAATTTCTATTTCATAGAATGTGATGTTGTGGAACTCGTCGGAGCTTAAACGGATATGCCCGCGTGAGCCTGCTGCCGAAATGATATCATCAGGCAAAATCCGTACCATCTCGAAGTCCCCTGATGCGTCTTCTGAAAAGAAGTTAGTCCATGGCCCGTCACCGCCGCCGATTGTAATATTGCCCGTGCCTGCTAAGTTACCGATAAGAGTAATTTGGTAAGCGTTTGCAGCGGTATCGAGACCAAGCGCGGGTAGAATAATGTCTACAGCATGATAGTTAGCTCCACGGTCGGTAAGCTGTAGAGCTATGCCGCCGAGTGGGTTTTCTACCGTGCGGTAGGTTGGGCTGCCTGCACCCATCCAATACTCAGACTCTAAGATGTCCTCGCTGCCGCCTCTTTCGCCTGTAGCCATGTTTTGGAAGTACAGGTCTGTTGTAAGAGACCATACAACATCCGCAGCGCGCTCGGGGAATACTGTAAATACGCGCTCTTCCGGCTCGTCGTCAGCGGGGTCTTCCGCTACTATCGGTGCAGGAGTTGGGGTTGGTGCAGGGGTTGCTTCGGGAGCTGGGGTTGGTGTTGGGGTCGCAGTTGCAGGTGCGGCGTCGTTACCGCCACACGCAGCAAACGCGCTTATCGCAAACAACATAATTATTAAAAACAGTAGTTTCTTCATAATTAGTTCACCCTTATTTCTATTTCATATATGGTGTAGTTTGATGTTTCGCCTGCACCGCCTACAGCAAAGCGTAATCTGCCTCTGTCTGCGCCTGTGCCTGCCATTTCTGCCAAAACTGCGGCGTTAAATACCGCGCTGGTTTCAAAGGTTGTACCTGTGAGTGGCGCACCTACATTGTCACCGCCCGGCTCAGGTCTGTTAAGACGTCCCCATGCACCGCCTGTACCCATGATATCAACGGTTGTACCTTCGGGTGGGTTTTCTACACTACCGCGTACGCGTAGGGTGTAGCTGTTGTTTACCAAATCCATGCCAAGCTCATCAATCATACCCGCAAACATAATGTCAATTGTATGCCAGTCTGCTGCACGGTTTGTAACACGGATACCGTTGCCTCCTGAGGGGCTTGCTACGATTTCCATGTTTGGGCTACCTGCTGCTTGGATATGGGGTGTGGGGTTAAGCACATCGCCACCGACACTGGTTGAACCTATGGGAACCCCTTGGAACGCGCCGTCTGAAGCAAGCGACCAAACAACACCCGCAGGTGCAGCCGCTACCTCAACCGGAGGAGGAGGAACTACAAGGTCTACGCGCATAATTTCGATTGCGTGGAGGGTGATATCCGCCATGTTGTCAGCAGAAATACGAAGGTGACGGCGAGAGCCTGCGCCTTCCAGTGTGGCGTGTGTGATTGTGTTTTCCAGTGTGAAGTCTCCATTGGCGGCTTGCGTAAAGAATGTAGTCCAAGGACCATCGCCGCCGCCTACTGTAATATTGCCTGCGGAAGCAAGATGCCCGCGAATGGTGAGACGATAAGAGTTAGCCAGTGTATTTAGGTTAAATGCGTCTGTGATAAGGTCAACTGCGTGATAAGACGCCTCGCGGTTTGTAAGCTGAAGGGCTACGCCGCCAAGCGGGTTATCTACTACGCGGTAGGTGGGATTGCCAGCACCCATCCAGTATTCGGATTCCAGAACGTCTTCGCTTGCGCCTCTTGTGCCTACTTCTAGATTTTGGAAGTAAACGTCTGTAGCAAGAGACCATACTACGTTTGCAGGGCGAGGAGGTACTACCACTACGGGAACCACTACCTCCGGCTCATCTGCTTCTGCTTCGCCGTTGTCGTCGTCGCCGTTTTCATCGGCGTCGGCTTCTGCTTCGTCGTTTGTTTCAACTCCGGCTTCTGTTTCGCCGTTGTCGTCTGCGGGGTCTTGTGGGTCGACGGGTGCAGGGGTTGTGTCCGCAGGGGTTGTGTCGGCAGGTGCAGGTGTCGGGGTTGCTGCGGGAGCCGGTGTTGGGGTCGCGGCAGGTGCGTCGTTGTTTCCGCCGCACGCGCCCAATATCGCTAACAAAATTACAGTAAGTGCAAGTAACGCTATTTTTTTCATTATGATTTTCCTTTCCAAGATAAAAAAATAGTAAAGGACGGAAGGATTACCCCTATCCGTCCTTTACTTAAACATATTAGTTTCTTGTCACGATGATGTTGTGAACTGTATATGCGGCAAGGCTGTCATTTTGTGGTTGAACTCTCACGCCTTGTGCAAAAGAAGCGGGGCTTCCTTCGCTACCTGCTTGGAAGGCTGCGATAGACAGTTCCGTTGTAAATGACCAGTTGCCGTTTGCGTCTGCCGTGCCGGTTACAAGGGTGTTATCCCAAGGAGCATTACGGCCTACCAAGTATACTGTTACGCCTGCTGTAGCTGTGCCGTTAACTTCAATAGTGTAGGTGTTGCTTGCAAAGTTTACGTCAAGCTCTGCCCATAGCAAATCTATTGTGTGGTAATTTGCGCCGCGACCAAAAACTTCTACGGCGTTGTGTCCGCCGGGAGCCGCAATAACTCTCATTTGCGGGCCGCCTGCGTTCATAAGGTGCGGGGTATTATCCAGAACAAACTCACCGCCACCTACTCTACCTACATCTTTTCCTTGGAATGCTTCGTCAAGGGCGAGTGAGTAGATGAGGTTTGCCGGTGCTGCCACTACGGGAGCGGCGGGAGCTTCGGCTACTGTTGCCGGCTCTTCGGCTTCTTCTTCGGCAGGTTCTTCTGTTGCCGCATCTGCGTCTACACGTTTGATTTCGATTTCATAGAATGTGATGTTATGGAACTCGTCGGAGCTTAAACGAATATGCCCGCGTGAACCTGCTGCGGAAACGATATCATCCGGCAAAATCCTAACCATCTCGAAATCTCCGTCTGCGTCTTCTGAAAAGAAGTTAGTCCATGGGTCGTCGCCGCCGCCGATTGTAATATTGCCCGTACCGGCTAAGTTACCGATGAGGGTAATTTGATAAGCATTTGCAGCGGTATCAAGGTCAAGTGCGGGAAGAATAACATCTACCGCATGATAGTTAGCCCCACGGTCTGTAAGTTGAAGAGCTATGCCACCAAGGGGGTTGTCAACTGTACGGAAGGTTGGGCTGCCTGCGCCCATCCAATATTCAGATTCCAAAATATCTTCGCTACCGCCGCGTGCGCCTGTATCCATGTTTTGGAAGTAAAGGTCTGTTGTAAGAGACCATACTACATCTGCGGGACGCTCGGGGAATACTGTAAATACTCGTTCTTCTTCTTCGGGTTCTTCTTCAACAGGTTCCGGGGTTGCTACCGGCTCCGGAGTTGGGGTGGGTGCAGGTGTTTCTACAGGTGCCGGAGTTGGGGTTGCTGCGGGTGCGGGGGCATTGTTACCACAAGCAGCAAAGAATAAAACGGCTACAAGTGCAAGTGCTAAAAATCCAAGCTTTTTCATTTTTTATAATCATCCCTTTCATCATTTATTTATTCTATGTTACGGAAGAAGGCCTTACGACTAAATATCAATCGCAAGGCGTCTTCTTCGTTACTGCTTATGATATTTAGTCTGCGCTCCAGCTTGCAATAACAGCTCCGTCGCGCTCTACGCTTACCCAGTTTACAACGTATGCATGACTACCGCCTGTACCTGTTAATGCGATATTACCGATAAGCTCGTCATAACCTTGGCTACCGTCCAAGGTGATGTCCACTACCAAAGTGTATGTGCCGTCGGCAGATACGCCTTGGTTAAAGTGTGCGGGAATTATATTTGCTACCGCTGAAGGTGCAAAAGGATGGTCGTTTACTATTGCGTAGTCACCTGCGGTATTGTAGTTGAAAAGCTGGGTATTTCTTGTCCAACGTACACGCCAACCGCCGGAGCCGTGGTTTGTTACGTTAAAAGATACACGGTAGGTGTTGCCTGCTACCGGCTCAAATGCACGATAGCCTTCTGCTGTACCTGCTGCGTGTGGCCATGTGCCTTCGCCTTGTCCGATAACTACTACTGCGCCGGAAGTACCATCCCAGCTATCACCCCATAGAGGGTCTGAAGTAAACTCGGCTTGTGCAATGATGATACCGGGGCTGTTTTCGCCTGCGGCCGGTGCTGTCGGGGCTTGTGCTACAGGAGCAGGAGCGTCACCAAGCGTGATTGTGATATTAGGAAGTGCAACTTGAAGCTCTGCACCAAAGAATTCTGTTACAAAACGAACGGGAACGAGTGTACGACCGTCTACTACTTCGGGTGTACCCATGCCGCCGGGTAATTCTTCGCCAATTACCAGTTGGAGTGTGCGACCGTCGAGTACATAACTTGCTGTACGTGTAGCAGCGTCAAAGTCAACTACTGCGCCCATTGCATAACCGATTGCACGGAAAGGTACCATTGTACGATTTGCGGCTACGTCAATAAATGGTGCAGCCTCCAGTGTTTGGCTTACGCCGTTAACTACCATGTTTGTGCTGTCGATTGTAAGTTGGATTGTTACGCCTGTTGGTACAACTTCTTCAATGATAGGAACTATGGGGACGTATACTTCTTCTTCCTCTTCCTCTACTACTTCTTCCTCTTCAGCTTCTTCTTCCTCTATTTCTTCTTCAACTTCTTCTTCTGCTGCTTCTCCGCCTTCGCGTGTGATAAGGATTTCGTAAACATTAATGTCAACCAAATCCAATTCGCCAACAGCATTTAGCCTTACACGGAATACGTTGTAATTGTCAGCCGCTGTACCTGCGGGACGCAGATTTGAAATGCTGATATCGCCTTCGATAGTAAAGCTGCCACCTTCGCCGGTGTTTGCGGTATGAATCCTACCCCATGGGCTTTGGTGTCCGCCAAGTACAACTTCGCCACTGCCGGAGGCTACGCTACCTACGATTCTGATGGAATAAGTGTTTGTAGCAATATCCATGTCCATGTTACCCAAAAGGACATCCAGTGAGTGCCAGTTTGCTCTGCGGTTGCTAACCTGGATACCTTTTGTGCCATCGGGTGTTTCGATAATGCTGGTTGCGGGTGGACCTGCATTGGTTACATAGTCGGTAACGTCACCAAGTGTAATAGCACCAAGGTCACTGCCCTGAATACCTTCGTCTGCGGACAAACGATAAATTTCTACTGTTGCAGCAGAAACAGATGCAGGCGCGAAAAGAGCAAACGCCATTGCAAAACCCAGTACGAGTGTAAGCACCCGTTTTACTAATTTGTGCTTCATAATTTCCTCCTTGAAAGATAAGAATTGCTTGTGACTGTGCCACAAGCTAAATTTTGCTTAGGTAAATTCTAAGCCTTTTGTGAATTATACACAAGGAATATTAATCCAAACATGGATTAACTTTTGAAGGTTTGTGTTTTATAAATTTATTGTAAAATAAACGTCACATTTCTACACCTATTACAATTCCCTTTTTTGGTTTTCGTATTCTTGTTTTTTAAACTTTAATTTTTCCATTACTTGACGAACAAGAAAAAAGCCCTTTGTCCATTTGTTGTAATTTTTGTTAATTGATGCGTTTGTCGGAGTTAAAGCTTGTATGGGTAATACGTTAAAACCCCGGCAGCCCTGTATTTGTGCGAGCCGGAGAGGTTTATCCAAAAACATCTTTTTCTACGCCAATTTGAAAATCTTGGTCATACGCGTTTAATCTGTCAAATATTTTTATCGTTTTTTGCGATGTTGCAGTCATGGCAATCGCTCCTTTCGCCGCTATGATACAACAATAAAAAAATTTTTTAATTCATATGTATATTTTTGTATGAAATAGTAAATATTCTTATTGTGGCCTTAAACTACGGTTTGAGGACAACTAAATATCCCCCCTCAAAGCCCGACCTCATCCCCCCCTGAGGTCGGGTCTTCCTTTTAAATTACAATAAGGAAGCATGAAGGGTTCGGGTTTATCATATGACAAAAATAAAAATTACATACAACGAAACAATTACCAAAATAAGTGCGCCGTCTATTAGGCGGCCACGGAGTTTGCTTTCCTGTAGCTCGAGTTCTTCCGGTGGATTTTCGGGGGTTTCTTCTATGTGCTTTGCTTCGTATTCCGCAATGCGTTGTTTATTGTGCTTTGCGAAGAAGTTAAACAAAATGACTGCGGCTATGGTGGAAAATATTGCGATAAAGCCCAAAAGCGCGAAGGCGGCTATCATTTCCGCATCGGAGGGTTGTGCAGAATATGCTTCCGGAAAAAAATCGGGCTGCTCTTCCATAAATTGCGTCATGCGTACCGTAAACCACAGGAGCGAGACTTGTGACGCATTCATAATAAAATGCGAGATTACTGCGGCTCGTATGCTCCTTGTAGCGTGTACCATATAGGCAAAAATTATTCCCATTACGAAGGCGTAGAAAAACTGCTGCGGATTAAAGTGAATCACACCGAAGAAAAAACCCGTGCTTATTGCCATTGTCCAAAAGGATTTGTTTTCGTATTTTTTTTGCATGTAGCCGCGGAATACGACTTCTTCGCAGATGGCGGGAGTGACTGCGACGGCGATAATCAACAGTAAATACGGATAATCCGCCATGCCCATAACCATTTCGCTAACTTGGTTTGGAAAAAAAATAGCGGTAAGCCCCGACACTACCATCATCGCAGGTTGCAAAAGCAAGCTTAACCCAACGATACAGATGATATTAACCGAGCCTAACCGCATATGGGGCAAATGTACATTTAATTTTTCTCTGTGAATCCCAAGCCAAATCGCAAGTGGCAAAAGAAAGCTTAACACCTGAAAAATAATAATAAACCAAGGCGACATAATGATTTCTACTTCCAAAATACCTTGTGCAAATAGTATCCCAAACACAATCGTAAGTAAAAACGAAAACATCATAACAAAAATCATAAAGAGGATAGCACGCCTATGCGCCATACAAAATCACCTCCAAGGCCTTTGCAACCGCGTAAAAGCGTTGACTTGTTACCACAAAGCTAAAGTAAATATCATCCGCGTCCAGCCCGTAGCGTTCCAAAAAGGGCGAGCCTTGCAGCGATACCGCCAGAAAATGCGTGTTAGCATACATGTCTTCCATTAGAATAACCCTGTCGTGTATGGCGTATAAGACCCGGCGGTCTTCCACGTAGTCGAGAATGTCGCCGAGCGGGCGGATAAAGCCTTGCTCCGCAAAGGCGTCTATGCCTTCTCGCGGGGCTATAAATACGTCGATGTTTCCCATTTGCAGCAACGCCATAAAACGCGTTTGTAATGCCATGTCCATCTCCGGATTGCCCGTTGTGCTGTAATCGGTGATTACGGCGATTTCTCGGTAGGGGTTGTATACTATTTTTGACAATTCTTCCGAGGCGGCGTCGAGCTGGTGCGGGGTTGCGGTAATGCCTACCCACGCGATGTAAACATACTCGTTTGGGCGCGGATTTATGAAGCGGTTGTTTATAAAGCTTCCGACAAAAAATACAACCAAAATAAACAAGCCGATGTGCAGCTTGTAATATTCCCAGATATACCAGCGTTTTTCTTCGAAGGTCATCTCGCTTAGTTTTTGCCATTCTTTTTTCATGCTTTGCCCGACCCTCCAAGCAGTGTAATCGCACGCGGCAGCGCGTCTTTGGAATTTCCCCATGGCTCGTCCGCGTTTCGGAAATCGAATTTTTGTGTAAACCAGTCCAGGTCGTGTTCCATCTCGGCCAAAAATGCTTGCATTTTTGGCATGATTTCGTCCAAGAATTTTTCTCGCTTGCCTCGACCCAGTTTTTCTGCCGCGTTAAGAACTTGTATAAAATGCGGGATACAATAGCCCGACTGCGAAGAAACAAGCCGCCCGTCGTCCCCACCCTTACCCCAAATATAGAAAAACGTGTCTACATACCTCTCAAATGTAGAATCGACTTTTTTGCATACATAGCAGCTTTCATGCGTTTTTTGTAGGTGGTTTTTTAGCTTTTGTACCGTGCTACTTTGGTCTTTTCCAAAAAACGATACAGGAACTCTTCCTTTTATAATGCCCAAAATATCCTTGTTTAGTTGCGCCATATGCGTGTGCAGCATTAACCCAAGCCCAAGGCGGTTTTGCTCGGCATACATAGCATCGAGATGACGCTTGCAAAAACCAACCTTGTTTGTCTCCATTCGTACGTCGTCCTCCATGTAAGCCGGGCCGAGGATAAACTGGATTGCGTCGACCTCGAGCTTTTCCGCCATCGCGCAAAATGCGCAACAGCCGGGATTGCGCAGAGCTTCCAACACGGGGATTGTGTGTATGTGGTCGGGCATTTTTTTCATCTTCTTTCCGTCGAGCTTTTTTTAGATTATAGCATAAATTTTTTGTCGTGACAGGGAGAATACGCATGTGAAAAATTCAACCGGCGATAAATTATCGCCGGTTGAAAAACTTATTTGCGGTTAATGCGGAGTAGCGATACAATAAAAGTAATCTTGTAGACGTGGGACACCACGATATTTTGAAGCAGTTTTGAGCAGAGGGTGGATTGGCAATGAATAAAATAACAACAACATCAGGGCTGAAAATATACATAAGACCCGAGTTACCAACCGAACATACAGAGGTAAACGACTTAATAAACCGAGCATTTACCGACAGCTACGGCGCAAGCGAAGGCATCAATATGACCAACCGATTTAAAGAAGAACGGACTAAAGATACTTTTATCCCGGAGCTTTCGCTTGTCGCTGTATTGGAAAACGGTAAAATTGTCGGACAAGTTACATTATACGAAACGGACATCATTACCGATAATGGCAAAAATACACAGCTTGTTCTTTCACAAAGCGCGGTATCCCCGGATTACAGAATGAACGGCATTATGAGAGAGTTGGTAGTTTTTTCATTAAACAAGGCAAAAGAAATGGGTTATTTGGCAGTATTCCTGGGAGGCCCTGTCGATATCTACGGAAGATTTGGTTTTGAGCCTTCATATAAGCATGGCATTCACCATGTAAAGAGCGATGAAGTCGAAGGTTACAAAGAAGGCTACATGGTATGCATGTTAACCCCGGGTGCGCTTGGCGGAATAACCGGCACTACTTCGTACTATGGCGGATAGCTTTGATATTACCGCTTGCCTCTGCGTGGCCTTGGGCTTTTCTTCACGACCTTTGTGGCTTTTGCGGGGCGGATTAGGGCTTTTGGGTGGTGGCCTATCAGGTCTTTTCGGCCGGCTTGGATAAGGGCGTTTTTTACTATTTCGTAGTTGGCGGGCAGGCGGTATTGGATTAGGGCGCGTTGGGTTGTTTTTTCTCGTTGGGTTTTTGGGACGGAAACTCGCTTCATGGTACGCGGGTCCAGGCCTGTGTAGTACATACATGTGGAAAGCGTGCCGGGGGTCGGGTAAAAGTCTTGTACCTGCTCGGGCTTTGCGTTTTCGCTTTGCAGGTATTCGGCCAGTTCTATTGCGTCGTTTAGGGTACAGCCGGGGTGGCCGGACATTAGGTATGGGACTAGGTATTGGTCTTTGCCGAGTTCTTTGTTTACTGCTGCGAAGGCGGAGGCGAATTTTTTGTACTCGTCAAAGCTTGGCTTGCCCATGTTTTGCAGTGCCTTTGCGGATACATGCTCGGGAGCTACTTTTAGGCGGCCGCTTATGTGGTGGGCGCATAGCTCTTGGAGGAACGCGCCGCCGCGTGGGTCGTTCATCAGATAGTCGAAGCGGATTCCCGAGCGGATAAATACCTTTTTTATGCGTGGGATTTCTCGCAGGGATTTTAGTAATTTTAGGAAGTCAGCGTGGTCGTATTTTAGGTTTGGGCAGGGTGCGGGGGTTAGGCATTGGCGTTTGCAGGGCTTGGCGTCTGTCCGTCGCCAACGGTCGCGAACAAGCTCGCGGTCGCAGGACGGGCGGCGGAAATTTGCCGTCGGCCCTCCCACGTCGTGGATATAGCCCTTGAACGCAGGGTCGTGCGTAAAGTTACGCGCCTCGGCTATGATTGCCTTGTGGCTTCGTGCTTGTACGATTCTGCCTTGGTGGAAATTTAGCGAACAGAAATTGCAGCCGCCAAAGCAACCGCGATTTGCCGTTATGCTGAATTTTACTTCTTCTATCGCGGGTACGCCGCCTTCCTTTGCATAAATTGGATGGAAGTCCCGCATGTACGGCAGCGCATATACCCTGTCCATCTCGCTTGTTGTCATAGGCGCGGCGGGTTTGTTTTGCACTACGAAATGATTTGCGTAATCCTCGATTAATACCCTCGCACCCAAGTAATCCATATTTTCATTTTGAATCAGAAAGCTCCGTGCGTATTCCTTTTTGCCGCTTGTCGTTGGGTCTTTGATTGACTTAAACGGCGGCAGAAAAATCGGTTTTTCTTCGAAGGTCAACGCCGATACGTCCTTGCATTTAAAAACCGTCCCCGCCACAAATGTAATATCTTCTACAGCAATCCCCGACGCCAAAGCTTCCGCTATCTCAACAATAGGGCTTTCGCCCATCCCGTAAACCACCAAATCCGCCGCCGAATCCAGCAGCACCGACCGCCGCACCGCATTATCCCAATAGTCGTAATGTGCCAGCCTTCGCAGGCTCGCCTCCAGCCCGCCCAAGATTATCGGCACATCCTTGTACACCTCTCGGATTTTGTTTGAGTATACGATGGAAGCCCGATTAGGCCGCTTTCCAACAACCCCACCGGGAGAATACGCGTCCTCCTTACGCTTATGCAGCGCGACCGTATAATGATTAACCATGCTGTCAATATTTCCGCCCGTTACCAAAAACCCCAGCCTTGGACGCCCAAACCTTTCGAAATCATCCGTTGTCTTCCAATTAGGCTGAGCAATTACGGCAATTGTGTAGCCGTAGCTCTCTAACACCCGCGAAATAATTGCCGCGCCAAAGCTCGGATGGTCCACATAGGCGTCCCCGGTAACAAGCACAAAATCAACCGGCGCGGTTATCTCATCGGAACAAATCGGTAAAAATGGCATACAAATCAACCTTTCTCCAGTGAGTACCACTGCGCCTGTACATTGAACATCTCGCTGTACGCGCCGTTTTTTGCCATTAGCTCGTCGTGGGAGCCGCTTTCTGTTATTTTGCCGTTTGCGAGTACATATATTATATCCGCCAGCTTTGTGCTTCCCAGCCTGTGGCTTATGAAAATTGTGGTTTGGCCGCGTGTTATTTTTTCGAAATTTTGGTACACCGTGCTTTCGGCAACGGGGTCCAGTGCGGCTGTTGGCTCGTCCAGAATTTTTAGCGGGGCGGGGTTTATTACGCTGCGTGCCATTGCGGTGCGCTGCCACTGGCCGCCGGAAAGGTCTACGCCGTCGGCCAAGACTTTTCCGAGGGGGGTGTCCATTCCGTCGCGCAGGGAGGCTATTGTTTCGGAGAGACCTACGAGGGCGGCGGCTTCTTCTGCTTTTTTGCGGTTGCCGTAGTCGTTTATGTCACCAATTGCAATGTTATCGTAGACAGAAAACCAATACCGCGCAAAATCCTGATAAACCACGGATGTAAGCCCCTTTAGCCGCGCATGTGAAAATGTCCGCAAATCCACACCGTCTACTAATATCTCGCCTGTGTAGTTGTCGTACAGCCCTGTGAGCAGCTTTGTTATCGTGGTTTTGCCCGCGCCGTTTTCCCCTACAAAGGAGTAGTGCAGGCCTTTTTTTATCGTAAAGCTTACGCCGTCGAGGACAAGCTTCTCTGTGTTAGGGCTGGTCGTCCGCTCCGCGGACTGCTCGCCCATGCGTCCCGGATACGCGAAGCTTACATTTTTGAATTCTATCTCGTAAAAATCTACGCCCGCTTCCGGTGGGTCTGTTGCGTCGGGTTGTGTTTCCAGTTGCATAAACTCGGTTAGGTCTTGCAGCCATTCTTTGTTTTTTACGATTTCCACTACAAGGTCGTTTACTCCCCACGAAAGCCGCTCGCTTAGGCCAATCACCGCGCCTATCAGCGCGATAAACATACCAATGGATATCGCACCACTGTAAGCCTGCGGAAGTAACGCCAAAATAGCCGCTACTGCATACACCGTTGTCACCATCCCGCCCAGCTTTTGCTTTATAAAATTTCGCATGTTAATACCCAGTCGGTATTTTCTTGCGTACTCAAATTTTTCTATATATTCGTCGTTTAAGTCCTTTCCGTAGCCGTAGACGGTGCGTTCTTCTACGTTTTCGCGGTCGATTAGCACCCAAGAGATGTACCATTGTTTGCGGTCGATTTCTGTCATGTCGCGGTCGGCTTGGTAGCTTTCTCGCCCCGCCTTCGCCGCAATAAACAGAATCGGTACTCCCGCCAGCACCATCGTAATCGCCAGCCACCAGACCTGCGTAAATAGTGTACCCGTAATTCCCAGCACAAAAACAAGCAGCGACGCAACCTTAACAACTTCCGTATACAAGTTCCAAATCTTGTCCTCTATGTATGGGAAAACACGCCAAATAAGATTGTGCGTTTGCGGACACTCGATATGACGATACGCCAATGACGCCCTGCGCTTTATCATTTCCGGCACAAGCTTTTTTCGGTAAAAAATCACGCGGTTTGCGTTGATGAAATTCATAACAGACCTGCCCAGCACGTCATCGGCCATCATTATAAAAATAAGCGCGATAGGAAGGTACAAATCGCGCATTGCCGCCGCACCGTTAAACAACGAAACCGCCGTGTTTATAAAATATGCGGTAACAAAAATACCAATCGTAGGCTTTATTCCGTCCCACAACGAGCCAAACGCAAACACAAGAGAATAAAAAGGTGATGTACGCAAGGAAAGCGTAAGCATATCTGCATATGAATATTTTTTTTGCTTTAAAATCATGCGTTTACACCACCTTAATGCCTAGCTAAATTTGCAAACTTTGTTAACGCTCCGAGGTATGCGAGTTCTATTGTGCCTGTGGAGCCGTTTCTTTGTTTGGCTATTATTACTTCTGCGTGGCCTTTTTTTAGGGTTTCTTTGTTGTAGTATTCGTCGCGGTACAGGAAGGCTACTACGTCGGCGTCTTGTTCTATTGCGCCGGATTCTCTAAGGTCGGATAGCATGGGGCGTTTGTCGGCACGGGATTCTACTGCGCGAGAAAGCTGGGCGGCTACGAGTAGGGGGACGTTTAGTTCTTTTGCCAGACCCTTTAGGGAACGTGAGATTTCTGAGATTTCTAATTGGCGGGACTCGGGGCGGCCGGAGCTGCTTGTGGTCATTAGCTGTAGATAGTCTACTACTACCAGTCCGAGGTTTTTTTCGAGCTTTAGGCGGCGGCATTTTGCTCGCATTTCTGTTATGGAAATACCGGGCGTGTCATCAATGTAAATCGGTGCGTTGGAAAGGCTGCCTATGCTCATGGAAATTTGGTTCCAGTCCTCGTCGGTGAGCGAGCCTGTGCGAAGGCGGCCTGCGTCTACACCTGACTCGGCGCAGAGAAGGCGATTACCTATCTGCTCTTTTGCCATTTCCAGGCTAAAAATGGCTGTGGGGACGCCTTTTTTTACTGCCGCGTGCTGGGCTATATTTAATAGGAAGGCGGTTTTTCCCATGGAGGGGCGTGCGCCTACGAGGATAAGCTCGGCGGGCTGTAGGCCTGCGGTTATTTTGTCCAGGTCTATAAAGCCGGTTTCTACGCCTGTTACCGCGCCTTTATTTTCGTAGAGTTCTTCGAGCTTGTGGACGGAGGTTACGAGAACCTCTTGTATGTGGGCGAAGTCGCGGCTGGTCGCGCCTTGGGATATTTCGAATATGCTTTTTTCGGCACGTTCTAGGATGGCGGCGGCTTCTTCTTTGCCTTCGTAGCCTGCGTTTGTTATGAAGGATGTTGCTTTTATCAGCTTTCGCAGAAGGGATTTTTCCCATACTATTTGAGCGTGCTGGCGCGTGTTGGCGGAGGTGTAGTAAGTGGAGGCTAGCTCGATAACGCGCTCGCGGCCGCCGGAGATTTGGTCGAGTAGGCCTTTTTCTGCGAGCTTGTCGGAAAGGGTTACGACGTCCACGGGGATGTTGCGTGTGTATAGCTCCACCATAGTCTCGTAGATTTTTGCGTTGTCGGGGCGGTAGAAATCCTCGGCTGTAAGGATTTCGTTTGCGGCGGTGATTGCCTCGCGGTCGAAGAGCATACCTGCGAGCACCGCAAGCTCCGCCTCTTGGTCGTTGGGCGGGATACGTGGTGCTTGGGAAGGGGAAAACGCAGGCCCGGGACGTCGCGTGTCTGCCCATGATGTGCCTTCGGCGAAATGCGGTTGCGCCGCCTCGTCGTGGTCTAGCTCCGGAGGTATGCTGTACTCGTCCATTATTCCGATACCAGCTCGAAGGTTAGCGTCACCTTTACCTGCGGATGAAGGTTGATTTGTGCGGTGTGCTCGCCTATGGTTTTTATGGCTTGTACGCTGTATTTTTTCT
>WQRQ01000038.1 GCA_009786685.1 Defluviitaleaceae bacterium | reverse complement strand
GCATCTGCGTCAGCATCCGCGTCGGCATCTGCATCAGCGTCGGCATCCGCATCGGCATCTGCGTCAGCATCCGCGTCGGCATCTGCATCAGCGTCGGCATCTGCATCCGCGTCTGCGTCAGCGTCAGCATCAGCGTCGGCATCTGCATCTGCATCTGCGTCAGCATCAGCGTCGGCATCTGCATCAGCGTCGGCATCCGCATCGGCGTCAGCGTCGGCGTCAGCATCCGCGTCGGCATCTGCGTCAGCATCAGCGTCTGCGTCAGCATCGGCATCAGCGTCGGCATCAGCATCCGCATCCGCATCTGCGTCAGCATCCGCGTCGGCATCCGCATCCGCGTCAGAATCTGCATCAGCATCGCCAACTAATGGCTCAATTGCAAGTCTCACTCCAAGTGACCTCAATAGCGAACACTTACAATCCGGGTCATCGCAATAGATACCGTCTGCACAATCACATTCGTCGTTAATGCATTTGTCACAAATGTACATGTACTCATCATCATAAGATGACCCAACTGCTCCCGCATTTGGCTCGCCACCGGCATTTAATGTTTGGGCGAGTGCGGTGGTCGGTACCCTTGCAACAACCAACCCTGACAACATTGCTACTGCGAGCAACTTCTGCGCATAGGCTTTTCGCCTTTCTCCTGCGCGTAAGAATCGAGAAAAATACATCCCCGCTCCTCCTATATAATTTATTTATGCAATGCTTATCTCTCGTTTAAGATAGGCAATAACACCAAATTAAGTAAAACACCTTTCGGACTGCTACGTGTATGAGCATGTAACACAATATCTATTGTGTTACATGTCAATGGAATTCAGTGGAAATCAGTGTTTTGGGCAACAAAAAACGCAGATGAATTTCATCTGCGTGAGAGGGGGACAAATTATGGAGGAGAAAACCCTGATTCTATGGGGGTTAACGCACCTATGTAACACAATAGATATTATGTTACATACATAATTAACTTTACACAACATTAATACGAAAAAAATCTTGAAGCTACATCGCAAGGTACTGTATGCACCCGCAAATGCAGGCCTTTTGTTAATTGTTGCCTGCGGTATATTGTCCTAGAATAACAATCGAGTTTGCATAGGAGGAAAAATTATGGCACTTACACAACCTATCAGAGACCGTAAGCATGTAAAGGCAATACTAAAATACTACAAATACCGTGCCGAACATCGCAACCAATTACTAATTGTTATAGCCATATACACCGCATTACGCATTTCCGACATTTTAAGGATACGTTGCGAGCAGGTTTATGATTTCAAAAACCGCCGCGTGCGTAAGCACTTACAGCTTACCGAGAAAAAAACGGGCAAAAATAAGATAATCGAATTAAATAAAGCAATCATCAAAGCCCTGGACGCGTACTTTTCGCAGGCTAATCCCAATCCTAACGAACCGCTTATACTAAATGCCCTCACCGGCAAAGCAATAAGCCGTGTACATGCCTACCGTATAATCCGCGAGGCCGCCGACGCAATCGGCGTTTCTCACAACGTAGGCTGTCATTCTCTGCGCAAAACCTTTGGCTACCACTCCTGGAAACAGGGAACACCGCCTGTTGTGCTAATGGAGATATTCAACCATTCTTCCTACAGCACCACAAAAAAATACCTTGGTGTTTCCCAAGACGACCAAAACGCCGTATACAAAAGCTTGCATTTTTGACAAAGACAACCTCCAAGGATTTACCACAACAAATTTTACCACATTATATCTATGTGTCAATAGAAAAAATTTTTAAGAGTTTCTAAAATCCTAACATGCCCCCGCAAATGCTGCAAAAACATATCCCTTTTGCCCTTATCGGTAAGCAAAAGTGAATAAACCTTACCAATTTCGCAGATATCGCGCAGCATTTTTTCGTGGCATATTGGTGTGTCTTTAAACCGCACATCATTCTCGCGATACAGTACTTTTACCTCGCGGGTTTTTATTACAGGGGTTTTGTAGCCGGGATGATTTTTTATGATTTTCATGCAGCGGGAAACGGTGCGTTCGCTTACGCCTGCCAGTTCCGCGGTAATTTTTCGTGTATTATAGTATTCGCCATTTTCTTTGGCTTTGGCGCGTAGAAGATTGGCTTTTACTTCGGCTATTTCTACCCGTTGCAGTGTCGATAGATTACGCCGCCCAAGCTGGTTTTCAGCAATCCACAGCTTTGCCGCTTCCTTGCAAGAAAGGCGAATCGCCTCCGTTTCGTACATAAGCCCGTGCTTTTTGCAGATTTCGTAGCGGTTATGACCGTCGATTATATAACCATGCCATGTTTTTATTGTGTCGCGGGGCTTTCCGTCGGCAAGGATGTTTTGCTCAAGCTGTGCCAGCTCATCCGAATGCAGCGGCGGTATTAAGTTTTTATCAAACTAACCAAAAAACCGTGCAAAAAAATCGTCCTCCGTCAAAATAGGAACGCCTAACTGCGCGGCTTTTTTATTTTTAGAAGAAGCCGAAAGCGCGTCATTATTAATCAAAAACGAGGTCTTAGCAGAAACACTACCCGCGCAACGCCCACCATTACCCTCGATAAATGCCTGCAACTCGCCACGATTTTTAAACCGCGTAACATCACCCGTAATCACAAAAGTCAATCCATCCAAAGCCCGCTCGCCATCGTCAGCAGGGTGGGGGACTTGAATCCTGAGCACGCTCAACGCCGCATCAAACAACCTGCAATTCTTCTCCTGCGAAAAAAAACCAAACAAACTCCGCGAAATAGACTCACCAAACCCCTTAATCTCGGATAAAATCTCCAAATAATTTTCATCTTTACAAGCCTCAGCAATTTCCCCTGCGTCATGCTTAAAATACGCACACAAAAGCTTGGCATTGGCAAGCCCAACATGCCTAATCCCCAATGCATAAATAAAATTAGGCAACGGCACATCCTTAGCAACTTCGATACTTTGTATCAGCTTCTCGTAAGACTTTTTCCCAAAGCCCTCCATCTGCTGTATTTCATCCGCAAACCGCTCCAGCCTGAACAAATCCATAAAATCCGCAACAAATCCACGCGCCACCAGTTTCTCAAGTGTCTGCTCGGACAGCCCGCCTATATTAAGCGCGTCGCGGCTCACAAAATGCGAAAGCGCACGTACTTGCTGTGCGTCACAGCTTGGGTTTGTGCAGTAAAGCGTCTCGGGGTCGCCGACGATTTCCGTATCGCCGCCGCACACAGGGCAGGTGAGGGGAACGGGGATTTGTTTTTTTGGGCCAAAGCTTTCCGGCCCTTGCTCTGCTTGGGCTAAGCGGGATTTCAAGCTCAAATTTTCCGCAACCTGCGGTATTATCATATTAGCCTTATAGACACTGATTTTATCACCCTCACACAGCCCTAAACCACGCAAGATACTCACATTATGCAAACTGGCACGGCTCACCTGCGTACCCTCAATCTCCACAGGCTCAAAAATCGCCACAGGATTAACCAACCCCGTACGCGAGGTATTCCACTCAATTTTAACGAGCGTAGTTTCCGCAAGCTCATCCGCCCACTTAAACGCCAAGCTATCCTTGGGAAATTTGGACGTAGCCCCCAGCGACTCACTGTAAGCGATATCATCATAGGTAAGCACAAGCCCGTCCGACATAAGCGACGCAGTAGGAATCGCCGCCTTAAACCGCCCCAAAACATCCTCCACATCCGTCGCAGAAACAAACTCAAACTCCGCAACCTCAAACCCTTGCGCCGCCAACCAAGCCAACTGCTCCGACTTCTTCTCAAATATCAAGCCCACCGAAGCCGGCAGCCCAAAAGCATAAAAAAGAACCCGCCGCTTTGCCGCAGTCTCGCTGTTTAGTTGCCTAACCGCGCCGCTGCACAAATTACGTGGGTTTTTGTATTCATCGTTCTCATTAATGGCATTAAAGTCCGCAATGGAAATAACAGCCTCGCCGCGCAAGTCAAACTTACCCTTATAAGGCACGGTCAACGGAATATTAGCAAACACCCGCGCATTATGTGTTACATCCTCACCGATATGCCCGTTACCACGCGTCAACGCCTGCTTCATCTCGCCGCCGTCGTATTTTAAAACAATCGTAAGCCCGTCCAATTTCCACGAAAGCAACCCCTGCTGCTCCCCAAGAAAATCCACAAGAGCCTGCGGGTCTTTAGTCTTATCCAACGAAAGCATTGGGACGTCGTGCGGAGCTTTTGTTAGGCTGCTTACTACTTCGTAGCCTACTTTTCGCGTGGGGCTTCCTGCGAGCTGTATGCCTGTTTTCGCTTCCAGTCGCACCAACTCATCATACAGCGCGTCATACTCCAAGTTGGACATGATTTCGCGATTTTCGTTATAATATGCTTGGTTTGCGGCGTTTAACTTTGCCACAAGTTCTTTTATTCTTGTCATTGTGAGATTCTTACCATTTCTGCTGTGATATCCCTTGTGAAAGGGTTAATCGTGCGATTTACAAGCTCCAAGACCTTTTCTCGGTCGGGGACTTCGTACCAGCCCTCGCGGCGGGTGTACGCCATCGGCAAGGTGTACATGGATACCGTCATATCTTCAGAGCCAACAAACTGAGTACCAAACCATAGCTTTTCGCGATAGGTCAAATTTGTGTTTACATGCTCCCCGTAAATTCTGATAAACTCGGGAATACGTGCTATCGTGCGCGGTGTCATCAGCTCGTCAAACAATGCGCGAATGATTTGCTGCTGGTTTTCTATGCGCTGATAGTCCGTGATTGCCCTAAATCCGGGATTCGCATTACGAAAACGTGCAAAATGCAAAGCCTGCCGACCGTTTAAAACCTGCGTACCGGCAGGGATATTTATGCGCAAATTATCGATGGGGTCGTCGTAGCGCATATGGAAAGGCACGTTAATTTCCACCCCGTCCACAGCGTCCACCATGCGTACAAAAGCTTCATAATCTGTTTGCAAATAAAAATCCGGCGTAAACCCAAACAACGTCTGCATATCGGCCTTTAACATCGCAACGCCACCTTCATGGCCACCACCACCGCTGCGCCCCACGGCATATGCCGCTACAGGCTTACGCAGCCGTCGATTGGTTTCGATAAAAGTATCTCTGGGAATACTGATTACAAAGGCCTCTTCCGCCACGGTATCGTACGCACCTACGATAATCACATCGGCATTATTCCCGCTATCCAGCGCGAAAAGCAAAAACGTAAAAAACAAGGGCTTCCGCTCCATTACCGCAAGTATCTGCGGTGGGATGTCCTCGTTTGTATTTCCGCTTATATTATTAGAAGTTTGCGTATTTATATTCGCACCGGAAGTCGAAGGATTACGGATTTCCACATGTGTAGGAATAGAAGGAGGTCTGGTCATAGCTTGAATCCCCGCATAAACCGCAACACCCACAGCCATAACAGCCATCAAAACCCCAACAGTAATCCCGCACGAAATCATAAATTTTTTTGCAGAAAAATTTTTCAAAAAAATAACCCCTTTTCTAAACTCCGTCATTATGTCACATTATGGGGGTAAATACATTTTAATTTAATGACATTTTAAAAAAATAATGCTAAACTTGGAGCTAAGGGGGCAATATTATGGCAAAATTTATTAAGTCTCGGCTAATGCGTTCTATAGTGCCGTATTTTATATTGGGCATTTTACTGATTATCGCATTTAGAGTGATAACAAGCATAGATTTTTTTACGGGACACATTAATCGTTTTTGGGGAGTGGTTACACCGTTTTTTATCGGCGGTATTATCGCGTATATTTTAAATTTGCCCTGTAGCGGCATTCAAAAATTATATTTAAAAATAAACAACCGCGTTGTACAAAAAAGAAGCCGCGCATTTAGCGTGCTTACACTCTTTATCATCATAATTGCACTGCTTGTGATTATCGCAAACATAGTAGTACCCGCCGTGTCCGAAAGTATAACCACATTTATAGAGGAATTCGAAAACTACGAAGAAATATTTATGGGCTGGATGGCAGCAGTAGACTCCTGGAATTTACCAGACTTTCTGCCGGAAATTGACGAGTATATGATACTGGGCGTAGTATCGGACTTTGTGGACAGCTTTGCCGCTGCTGATGTGGCAGGCACGGTAATGGCCGGGTTTGGCGCGACTGCACGGGCATTATTTTCCACGATTCTTACAATTGTTTCTTCCATTTATTTTCTAATAGAAAAAGACCGCTTAAAGGAATTTTTAAAACGCCTTATCGCGGCAATTACATCTCTAAAAACCAACGAAACGATTGTTAAATATTCTCGCAAGCTTAACCATAATTTCCATATGTACATCTACGCACAGACCATTGACGGGATTATCCTTGGTACGCTTATGTTTGGGCTTTTACGGATTTTTGGCTCCGACCACGCTCTGTTTTTGGCCATTATACTTGGCGTGGTAAATTATATCCCGTATTTTGGCTCTATTTTTGGCACAGCCTTTGCGGTGCTTGTAGTCGCTCTCACGCAGGATATACCTACCGCTGCCGTTGCCGCCATTTTCATGTTTATTTTGCAGCAAATCGACGGAAACTTTATCCAGCCAAAGCTAATGGGCGGCTCGTTTTCGCTTAGCCCACTGCTTATCATCATCAGCGTAACCGTTGGCCTTCACTACGCAGGAATGCTCGGAATGCTCGTAGCCATCCCCATAGTGGCCATCCTAAAAGACCTACTCGACGAGTACATCGAACACCGCGAATACAAAAAACTAAACCCACCACCCGACGACGAAGACAACATTATGGATAGAGCAATCCTGTAATCCAAAGCGAAAGCATAACCCCCGCAAAATTAGCCAAAAGCGCGCCCGCCAAAGTGAAGCGCGTTTTTGTTATTTTAATGCTCATAAAATAAATGCTCATTGTATAAAAAACGGTCTCGGTACTGCTCATCATAACAGAAACAAACCGCCCTAAGAAAGAATCCGCCCCATACCGCTCAAACAAATCCAACAAAAGCCCCGTAGAAGCCGAAGAAGAAACAAGCCGCATAAGCGTAAGCGGCACAGCCTCGCTCGGAAACCCCGTATAATCCGTAACAGGAGAAATAAGCCCGCTCAAAATATCAAACGCGCCGCTCGCCCGCAGCATTCCCACTGCAACCATAAGGCCGACGATGGTAGGCGCGATTTTAAACACGGTAAAAAAGCCTTCTTTCGCGCCCACGATAAAATTATCATAAACAGGAACATGCTTACTAAGCGCGTACATAAGAATCCCCGCAAAAGTAACAGGGATTATCATATCCGAAAGAAATAATATCCAATTCATGGCTAACGACCTTTCCTTTCGAAGCTATCAAGGATTTTGCAAAACGCCACCGCAATCACCGTTGTAATAGCCGTAACAACCAGCCCCGGCCCAATAATCTCAGAAGGATTAGCCGAGCCATACTGCATTCGGTAGGCTACTACACTTATGGTTACAAGCTGAAGGCTGGACATATTGATTACCATAAACATCCGCATAGAACGCGTTGCGGTATCTTTTGAAGGATTTTCTTCCTGCATAACCTGCATTGCACGTAGCCCGCTGGGAGTTGCCGCCCATCCAAGCCCCAAAATATTAGCGATAAAATTTGTGGCAATCGGCTCGTGAGCAGGGTGATTACGCCCAAGGTCGGGAAAAAGAAAGCGGAGTAGGGGACGCGCCCGCCTTGCTAGGGCATTAACAAGCCCCGCCTTTTCCGCCACAGTCATAAGCCCCGCCCACATTCCCATTATCCCAAGCATGGTAATACACAGGGTAATCGCGTCCCGTGCGGATTCTATCGCCGCATTGGTAAGCGCGGGAATATTCCCCGTAAACAACGCCACCACAATAGAAAGTAAAATCATTCCGCCCCATAATCCGTTTAACATTTATGTACCCCCGGTGTCTTTTTAATAAGCTTATTCAAAAAAATGTACAAAGATTCCTATTGACAAGTTCCAAGAAAATGTCCTATAATGCGTTTCGCACGAATTAAAAAGTTGAGGAGACATTGATATGCCAAAACCAAAACGTGGCAAACTTGCCCGCACAATCAAAGGCTGGCGCGGAAGCTGTCCCGCCTGTAGCCGCACAGGCGTAAAACTCCTTTGGGAAAAATCCGAAGGCGACAAAACCCTAAAAGTATGTAAACAATGCGGTGAGGTATAATAACCCACCCCCGCCGACATAGCTCAGTTGGTAGAGCAATTGATTTGTAATCAATAGGTCATCGGTTCGAGTCCGATTGTCGGCTTGTTAAGAAAAAAGCTTTTTGTCGTATTGACAAAGAGCTTTTTTTAAGAAATGAGGTAAATTTATGGAATGTATTCTTTCGGAATTTGATATCCCCGGTTTTTTTAATATTTCAGAAATTAGAAATAACATATGGGACATAGACGATGCCTATATCCTAAAAAAAACCAATGATTTCGACTGTGTGAAGAAAATCACAGAGTTAACCCGCCAACTTTCGGATAAGGGTGTATTGGCTGTTAGATTTATCGCCGCAAACAACGGCGAATTTTATGTTAAACATGATGACGAATACTTTGCCCTAATGCACAAGGTTAGGGGAGGGCATATGGATATCCATAACGGGGATTCTATGACGAAAGCTAAACAAATAGGGGAGAATACCGCCCTGCTGTGCCGCACTTTCGAAAGCTGCGTATATGACGGCGGCCCTCGCTTCGAATACGATATGATTAAGTTCATAAACGGTGAATACGGAGACGCGACAAATAGGGGGATTGAGAGGGTATCAAAAGAAATTCTCGGCTACATAAATGACTTCCACCCGCTTTATAAAAAGCTGCCGCGTCAAATAATCCATAAGGACTTGAATCCGAGCAACATAATGTTTGACGGTGATAAATTTCAAGGCTTTATTGATTTTGACATGGTACAAAGAAACGTAAGGATATATGATTTATGCTATCTATTACAGGATGTTTTTCAAAACAATCCGGAAATAGCCAAATGCATTTACGAAAGCTACGACAAAATCAATCCCTTAACCCAAGAAGAAAAGCAAGCCATTCCATATATGCTTGTTATGATTGGCGTTTTGGAAAGCATATGGACTTTTAATCACGGGGATAATATGAATGGCGATAAAAAAAGCCTTTCGGACTTTCATATCAAACGGACAGAATGGATGTTTGAGAACAGGCTTTTATTCGCAAAAGTTGTCTTTTGCGAATAATACATATAAAGCAATCCAGGATAAGAAACCGTACATATACCATGCTATAGTAACATCACTGTACAGGAGAAAAGAGGTGACGCAATTAACCACACACTGCAAGCTGTCCTCGACTACATTGACGACAATATTTTCGACGAGATGAACGCTACCATGATAGCGGAGAAGGCCGGGTACTCCGCATACCATTTTAGTCGTATCTTTACAAGGACAATCGGAATATCATTAATGTCTTATGTAACATGGCGCAAATTGCAGTACGCGCTGT
Source organism: Defluviitaleaceae bacterium (assembly GCA_009786685.1). GTDB lineage: Bacteria > Bacillota > Clostridia > Lachnospirales > WQUN01 > WQVC01. The sequence goes on along the minus strand of WQRQ01000038.1, from coordinate 14,653 downwards.
ATGACTTATCTCGTGGCAAAAAAGTATTAGATGTAGCGATGGATTATGGCTTCGAAACGCATGGAGGGTTTACAAAAGCATTTGTGCATTGGTTTGGATTCCCCCCTTCCCTTTGCAAGCTGCGTTTAACTGTAAACCCGCCCATGAAACCAAATGTCAGTATGCTGACAAATAAATTTTTAGGAGGAAACGCCATGCACCCCCATATTATTGAATTAACTCCCTTCGCCGTGGTAGGCTATCCAAGCCGCCATCGGTCGGAGAACATGAAAGAAAATGTGAATGCCCCTACATTTTGGGACACCATAAACTTGGACTATGGCACAATATTAACAAAACTTCACGGCACGTTTACAAAATCAAAGCATTTTGAAATTTCTATGTGCTATGACATCAACGAAAGCACAGGCGAGTTTACCTATGTTTTGGGCAGGGGCATAGACAATCCAAACGACCTTGCCAATATACAGCCCGACATGACAAAGATTGATGTCACAGGCGGACTTTACGCCATCTTCCCTACTCCACCTACCGCAGATTCTTTTGTTAAAGCCGCACAAGAAACTTGGAACGAGATATTTCTTAACTGGTTGCCGCAATCCGAGTTTGAATATGACGATACCCGCCGTGATTTTTCATACCATGACGAGCGCGACCACGGTTGGTATTTCGGCGGCAAGCTACAGATTGATATTTGTATACCCATACGCCAGCGAGAGGAAGAAGTGCGAAAATCTCAACTAAGAGCCGGTCGTTAATTTGTCTTTATTCTAAGCCGTCTGACGGACATCCGCAGGCGGCTTGTTCTTTTATAACGCCGCTACAGGGTTATGCTTTAATACCCTATCTTTTACAACAAGCGTCGTAACCAGGGCATTTGAATACTTTGTAAATAATGAATCATGTCCGATACATAGGCCTATTATCACATTCAAATCCGTTTCTTGTTGGTTTAATATTTCTGCTTGCAAAATTGGATTGCATAGGCAGCCTTTTTCCGTTACGCCAATTTCGGATTTTTCAATAGAGCCAACTTTGCAATTTACGCAAAAATTCTCTATTCCGTGTGTGTCCAAAATTTTTGCAAAATTTTTTGCCTCTTTTATCAGGGCTATACAGGCAGAAATGCCTACCTTCTTCGCCCCTATTTTTTTAGCGAAGGCGATAGTTTCCTGGACTCTCGTATGGTTATAATTAACTTCTGCTGCGGCTATTGAAACCTTTGATATTATGCGGTCGTTTTTATATAACTCTAAAAAACGCGCTGAATCAACGCCGTCACCAAGGCAATCCGTTGGGAATCTATTCCCTTGCTGAGAGCAACCCAGTGTTTCGCAATCTGAGCAACTGAATTGTTTTTTCTCTTTCATAAGTACACCTCTTTTTTATGGCAAACTATATTTCCCGTCTTTTATTAATCACCTGTTAATAAGCTTGCTCATAAAGCGTTCTGCGTCGATTAAAAAGCGGGTGTGCGTGCCGTTGCCTATTTGGCTTTCGCCGCAGTGGGCTGTTACGCTGAAGGTGATTTTTCTGCCGTCTATGTTTATTATTTCGGCGGTGGCGGTGATTTCTTCATTTAGTGGGCTGGCTCCTGTGTGGTCTACGCTTATTTGTGTGCCTACGGATGTGTGACCATGTTCCAGGCTATCCGACAGGCAATCGCAGGCGGCTTGCTCCATTAGGGCTATCATCATCGGCGTGGAAAATACATCCAAGCTTCCACTGCCCACCGTTTTCGCTGTGTTTTTTTCGGAAACTACCGTTTTTGCTGTTCCTGTTTTACCTGTTGTTAGCATGTTAATCTCTCCTATTCTTTTTTGAAAATATCCAAGCTGTGGTGCGTTAGCCCTACCATGTCGGGGCGTTCGCATACGGCGTAGTGATATTTTAAGTACAAATTAAATGTTTCGTCGTCCATGGTTGACAGGCTTTCTCGCAGAAAGCGGGAAATCATGTCTGTGGCTACGTAGTGAAGGCGTTCTACTTGGAAGGACGCCATTAGGCGGTCGATATCTTCTTTTCGGGTTAGCTCAAAAATATCTTGCGGTTGGCTTGTTATTGCAAATGTTTCCGGGTTAATTTTCCCGTTGTTAAGCCCTTCGGAGACCCATGAGCCTTTCATTCGGTGGAATGCGTCTTCCAATATGCTTGCGTCGCCTATGCAGTACGCCACAAAAATCACCCCACCCCGCTTTGTTACGCGAAGGGCTTCGCTTATGGCTTGGTGCTTGTCCGCTTCTGTGTACAGGTGATACATAGGCCCAAAAACCAGCGTCATATCGAAAGTATTATTTTCAAACATGCCAAGGTCGAGGGCGTTGCCCTGTGTGATGTTTATTTTTTGTGTCGATGTGATTTGCTTTCGGAAAATCTCGATATTGTGCTGTATAAGCTCCACTGCTTCCACTTTGTAGCCCATATCGGCTATCGTGCGGCTATATCGGCCTGTTCCTGCGCCTACTTCCAGTACGTGTGCGTCTTGGATTAAGTATTTTTCGATGTATCGCATTGTGGTTAGGAATTCCACCTGCCCGTGCTTGTAGCCCAGCCTTGCGTCCTCGTCGTAGTTGCTGTAGTGGTCTATTAGATAACTCATACCAGCTTCCTTCGCGTTATCGTCTTTTGTACGGGAATGGCGGGCTGTTCGGTGGTTTCGGCATTGGCTTTGGCAAGGGCTGTTAGCTCTTGTGAGGCTGTGCCGTTTGCGGCGGCTTCTGCCAGCCATAGCTTGTACGGCTCGGCTTCTTTGCTTGGTATTATCATTATAACGTAAAATACGAGCTTTATATCCAACGCGTCGCCAAAGCGCATCTTGCTGTCGGCAGATTTCATTTTCAACTGACGATAATTTATCGTCAGTTGGTTTTGTGACGGTCTTAAATTTCTTTTCATGTGATTCCAGTATTTACGTGCTTCGTCATAGTCGCGGTTAATCAATATCGCGCATAAGTCTACGGCACTAAACCACCATTTTTTCTCCTCTTCGCTCCAAAAGGAGCGGATTTTCTTCCCCTTAAACATAGTCTTTGAGAAGCCCCAGCACTTCTTCTTTTGGCATTGCGCCTACTGCTTGTTTGGCTACCGCGCCGTCTTTTACCACCACAAGCAACGGAATGCTCATCGCACCAAATGCCGCGGCAAGCTCCGGCTCTTCGTCTACGTTTATCTTCCCTACCCTTGCGTAGTCGATTTCCCCGGCGATTTCGTCTATGATGGGCGCGAGTATCCGACATGGCCCACACCATGGGGCCCAAAAGTCTATTAACACGGGCTTGTCGGATTTCATTACCTCTGCTTCCAGATTGCTTTTTGTTATTATAATTGGTTGCATAAAAACTCTCCTCCTAATCGGAATTCTTTTTGCCTTGTCGAGCTAAAGCTCGACCGCGTCAAAAACCATTTCGCAAAAAACGCGTAGAAGCCCGCGTTTTTTACTTCATTGAATTAACTGACTGCTTATATAACCTACAGTACCGTCGGGGGTTTGCACGCGCAGCCAGTACAGGCCGTTTACATATGTGTCGGGCATGTATTCATTTAAAAATGTGAGTGCGGTGTCTTCCCATAAAATTTCGATTATCGTTTGGTCTGTTATGCCCGGGCCGTCGCGTAGCCTTGCGCCCGCCCTACCCTGCTCGTTTAGCGTAAAAACACTGTTTGGACGCCAATCGGCGGTGGAAGCAATCGGCACGGTCAAAGGGTCATACTCGTCCGTTGGTATGGTTATTTCTTCTTCCAAATCTGTTACTGCTTCCATGGCAAAATCATCACTTTCCGAGGGGTAAGAAACAACCGCCATCGCAGGCAAGGCGTATTCCTGATGAAGCCCAAAGGCCGAAGCCCAAAGCGTAACGGTAACAGCGCAAATCACCAAAAACTGCTGTGCAAAGATGCGCGAGCGTATCATAACGCCCTTGTATTTAGTATGCTCCAGAATCATCCGATTACGCTTAACCCTATCGCAAAGCCGTAAATAAGCGGCAGAAAAATCACTCCTATCCTTAGAATGGTAGCGTATATACAGCCACTCATGGGGTGTCTCCACAAACAAAAAATTGTATGCACGAAAAATCACATGATAAAAAAACAACAAAAAAGCAGGGGCAATAACATATTTTACCACCTGCGCCACCAAATAAACCAAAAGCCACAAAACAAAGAGAATCAAAACCGTCCTTATCAAAAAATGGATATGAAGCCAATCGGCAAACAAATCGACATAAAACTCCCCTGCCCTATCGAACGTATTTTGGATAAGAGCCATAATACACCTCCTGCATTTACAAACAATAACATAAATTTCTAAAAAATTTCAAGGTTTAGATAAATTTTACGCATAAATTGTTTCTATTATGTTACGCATGTGTTATACTACACTGACAATATAATATACACACATTTGGAGGTAACTATGATTTACGCATTAGCAGATGGTCAAAAACTACTTTCCAAGCACAAAATTACTTATAAGGTCATCCGTTTTATAGCCTCGGGCGGGCAAGGCGAGGTATATGAAGTGGAAGACAAAAGCGGTCGGCGATTTGCCTTAAAATGGTACTTCAAGCACTCCGCCACAAAATATCAGCAAAAATTAATCGAAAGATTAATAGAACGAGGCGCACCCGACGCCCGCTTTTTGTGGCCGCTGGATATCATCACAAAGGACGGACTGTTCGGTTATATAATGAAGCTGCGCCCACCCATGTACAAGGGCATCGTAGACCTTATGAAACGCCGTGCCGAGCCTACCTTTAGCGCGCTTTGTATGGCGGGCATTAATTTGTCCGACGGGTATCAGAGCCTTCATTCGCAAGGGCTTTGTTATAGAGATATTTCCTTCGGCAACTTGTTTTTCGACCCTAAAAACGGCGATGTACTTATTTGTGACAACGATAACGTAACCGTTAACCTCGACACCGAAAGCGCGACAAACGGCACGCCTCGCTTTATCGCGCCCGAAATTATTACAGGCAAAAGTAAACCGTCTACGGAAACAGATTTGTATTCCATGGCGGTCTTATTATTTTACATGTTTATGCTGCACCACCCGCTGGAAGGCGCAGTTGAAGCAAATATCAAATGCTTCGACGCAAAGGCGATGGAAAAAATATATGGCCACGAGCCGATTTTTATATGGGACCCCGTAAATGACAAAAACCGCCCTATCCCGGGGTATCAGGATAACGCGATTATCTTCTGGAATATGTATCCGCCGTATTTGCGCGACATGTTTGTTAAGGCCTTCACAAAAGGCCTGCACAACGGAAATCACCGCATTGTGGAAAAGGAATGGAAGGACGCTTTTGTCTCCTTAAAAAACAGTATTCTGTACTGCCAAAAATGCGGCAAGGAAAATTTCTTCAATAAAAAGCCTACTTGCTGGTCGTGCAAAACTACGATTTCTCCCCCACCCCGCTTAAATATCAAGGGGCAAAACGTAATGCTAAACCATAACAGTTCCGTTTTTGCGCACCACTTGCACGCTAATTTCGATTTTGACACAGTGGTCGGCAAAATGAGCCAGCACCCTTCCCGGCCCGGCAAATGGGGGCTTACCAACGCAACTAAAGATAACTGGACTTTTATAAAAGCAAACGGCGACACCGCAGTGATTGAGCCGTGTAAAACCGTTCCTCTAATCAACGGTGCAAAAATAAACTTTGGCCCTGCCGAGGGGTTAATCGAATAAAAAACCACCCCACCGCACAAAGTGCGGTGCGCGGGAGCGGAGCGGAACGTGGCTTCGCCGCGTGTAGCGAGGGGGTTTGGGGGCGTAGCCCCCATTAGAAAAGGAGAATTTTACATGAGCGAAAGAAATCTTCCCGGTGGAGAGATGTCCTCACGCATTTTAGATTTTTTCTGGATTGCGGACTGTTCCGGCTCTATGAACGGGGAAAAAATTCAAACACTTAACTACGCCATCCGACAAACCATCCCCGACATGCGCAAAGAAGCCGACGACAACCCTAACGCCTCCATCATGGTACGCGCAATTAAGTTTTCTGACGGTGCGGCGTGGCATATACCCACCGCCACCGATATCGAAAATTTTAACTGGGTAGACCTTACCGCAGGCGGCGTTACCGCCATGGGCATGGCACTGGAGCTGGTCGCGGGCGAGCTAAAGCAGTTCCCTACCGACACAAAACGCCTTCCGCCCGTGCTTGTTTTGCTTACGGACGGGCAGCCCACCGATGATTTTAAAAAAGGGCTGGAGGAGCTGCTTGCCACTCCTTGGGGCAAAAAAGCCGTGCGTATTGCCATCGCCATCGGTAAAGATGTAGACCTCGACGTGTTGGAGCAATTCGCGGGCAACAAAGAACTTGTTTTGGAAGCCAAAAACCCGCAGCTTCTTGTCAAATTTATAAAATGGGCGTCTACCGTTGTTAAAAACGTATCCGCTCCTTCTGTCGGTGATACCGCGGGCGGCAGTGCGATTGACGTAAACACCATCCCAACAGCGTCTGCGGACGATGATGATATATGGTAAAAAAAAGCTGGAAGGCAATCGGCAATGTTGTGGACGGTGCGATTCATATTCGTAACGAAAAGCCGTGCCAGGACGCGCTGTATCTTCATACAGGCAAGGACTTTGCCATCGCCTGTGTGGCAGACGGGCATGGAAGCAGCTCCTGCCCGCACAGCGACGAAGGCGCGCAAACGGCAGTAAAATTAGTGGGCAAGCTACTATACGAAATGCTGCCAAACCTGGCCGACCACAAAGACATACGCCTTCCAAAGCTGATTGAAGCAAAATGGAAAGAAGAAATAAAAAAACTACACGCGGACCGGGAGCGGGAAGAATTTGACCCCTTCCCGTACATCCAATACGGCACAACTCTGCTCGCGGTGGCGGCGGCAAAGGATTTTATCTTCGCGTTGCAAATAGGCGACGGTAATATCCTGATGATAGACAAAGGCGGAAACGCCCGCCCCATCCTCGCTGTGGAAGAAAGCGTAGGCGAGGATACCGAGTCGCTATGCCTTACCGATGCATGGATGTATGTACGCACACAGATAATCCCATGGAATGCGGATAACGGCGAAACGATGTTTCTGCTTTCTACGGATGGGTACGCAAAAAGCTTTGCGGATTCTTCCGGCTTTTTGAAGGCCGGCACGGATTTTTACAAGCTTTGGCAGGAAGAAGGGCTGGATTTTATAAAAGAAAATCTGCCGGATTGGTTAAGAAAATCGTCGGACAAAGGTAGCGGCGATGACATAGCAATGGCACTTATTACATTTTAGGGGGATTTAACAATGACCAAAACAATTGTAGCGTCTACTTTCGAAAATAACGAAAAGGCGGTAGACGAAATTTTATCAGGACTGGAAATAAAAGAAAGTCTTTTGAAAAATTCGCTGGGCATAATCGCTTGCCACAAGGATTTTGTGACGTCCGGCGTAATGAAAAAGGTATGCGATGCTTTGCCTTTTGATGTGATTGGAGCGATTTCTTCTCTGCAATCCACAGGCGATAAAACAGGCAAGGTTGCTCTTTCCATTATGCTGATTACCACTGACGAGGCAAGGTTTGTTAATGTGGTAACACCGTCACTGGAGGACAACTTTGAACAAAAAATCATGGACTGCTATAAACAGGCCGCCACGGGCGTATACGGCAGGGCGTCTTTGGTGCTTGCTTACTGGCCGTTTATGTATCAGTACTCCGGCGATGACTGCATAAACGCGCTTTCTGTCGCAAGCTACGGTGCGCCTTGCTTTGGCACTATCGCCGTGGACGATTCTGATGATTTTTCCGGCAGCTTTACCATTTTTAACGGCGAACACTATAACGATAGGTTGGTATTTTCGCTTGTTTTCGGAAATATTAAGCCTAAGTTTTATATCGCAAATATTTCGCTGGATAAGATGTTCGAAAAAAGTGCTAAGGTTACTAAAAGCAGTGGCACTGTAATTTCGGAAATTGACTCTCGCCCTGCCTTTGAGTTTTTTGAAGAGCTTGGTATTTTGGAGGCATTTGATTCTGTAAAATCATTGCTTGTTCTTCCGTTTTTGATAGATTTTCATGACAATACGCCCATGGTGGCAAAGCAAGCGTTTGGGCTTACCGTCGCAAAACGAATACAGTGCAATGGCACAGTACCCGAAGGCAGCACCCTGCATGTAGCTACAAATGAACGTACCGACATCCTAAACACCACGGGCGCAAAGGTGGATGAATTTTTAAAAGAAGCAGGCGAAGCCAACGGACTTCTGATTTACTCATGCATATCCCGCTCTTGGGTTATGGGAGACCGGCCACACGACGAGGCAGATTTGATAAACTTTAAGATTAACGAGCTTGGTAAAAAATTACCGACCTTTATCGCTTACTCCGGCGGCGAAATATGCCCAACCACTTCTTTTAACGATAAGGCGATTAATCGTTTTCATAATAATACGTTTGTGGCTTGCCTGTTTTAACGCGCCTTTGGCGATTTTACAAAAACTTCTATTAAGTGCAAACGTGTTCTCTGTATAAAAATCACCTAGAAATGTAGAATACATTGTGAGGTGATTTTTTTTATGAAAAAATTTATATGTACCCTTGTGGGCATAATCTTATTTTCTAATGTAGTAATTGCCGAAAGCTGGGGAGTTTACTTTCCAAAGGACGGCGGAAGACCCGAGACCAATGCGACGGCAGAGCATCTGCTACAGTATGACGCATATTTTATGGGGAACGAAGATGAAAAGGTACTATACCTAACCTTTGACGCGGGATACGAAACTGATTTGACAGCGGGGATACTGGATATCTTAAAAAAACAAGAAGTCCCTGCGGCGTTTTTTTTGGTAGGCACATATATACGTGACTACCCGCAGCTTGTGACGCGCATGGTGGAGGAAGGCCATATAGTGGCTAACCATACCATGACTCACCCTGACATGAGCAAAATTGCCAACAAAGAAGATTTTGCCAAAGAATTATCCCAAGTAGAAGAAATCTACAAAAATTTGACAGGGGAAGAAATCCCAAAATTTTATCGCCCGCCGCGTGGTGTTTACAGCGAGAAAAACCTGGAACACGCAAAAGAACTCGGCTACAAGACCATGTTTTGGTCTACGGCGTACAAGGACTGGGAGCGGGATAACCAGCCCAGCAGGGAAGAAGCCTTCTCTAAGCTAATACCGCGTACCCACCCGGGGGCGATTATTCTTTTGCATAATGTCTCACAAACAAATGCGGATATCTTGGACGAGCTTTTGACAAAATACAAAGAAATGGGCTATCGTTTTGAAAGCCTCTATGATTTGACAGGAGCGAAAACCTTGTAAACGGAAAAAGCCAAAACCGCTCCGACTATCTGCATGGCGATAAATACAAGCGCGTCGGCAGGCTGTATCCCCGACGCCGAGCTTGTAAATATACGCGCAAACGTAACCTGCGGATTTGCGAAAAACGTGGACGAGGTGGCCATTACCATTCCGCCAACCAAAAAAGCCACGATAAACGCGGCGCGTTTAGATTTAACATTGGGGTGTCCAAGCATTAAAATCACAAATATCAAAATAAATGTGCTGAGCATTTCGGAAAAAAATATCGAGCCGCTACGCTCGACTTCCGAGATGAAAAATATGCCGCCGAATTTTTCGAAAAACATCAGGTGTGTGAGGGCTATACCTGCCAGCCCGCCCGTTACTTGGCATACAACGTATAAAACCGCTTTTTTTAACCCTGTTTGTTGCTCCAGCGTTTTCGCCAGAGTGACAACAGGGTTAAAATGCGCCCCTGATATGGGGAGCGCGATTTCTATTAATGCGCATAGCACAAAGGCGACGGATATTGCGTTTGCCAGTAACGCAATGCCGATATGCGCGCCCATGGTCTCGTAAAACAAAATTATCGGTGATATGGCTGCTATTATTAAAAACAGCGAGCCGATGAATTCCATTAAAAGGGCATTTCTCATACAAAAAACCATCTGGGGAACCAGCGCAAATGCTCGACATATTCCAAGCTAACGGGTGTACCCGAAAGCACCGGATAGAATACCACAAACAGCGCAAACACCAAGCCCGCGTAAGCAAAGCACAAATAATCGCGCTTTACATAATTTTTAAAGACCAGTGCAATAAGAAGCACCATAAACGGCACGCTGGGGAAATAATGATAAATAAATGTAAGCCGCGTTACAAAAATCCACGGTAAAAAGTTAACTGCATAGGCCAGCAGCAAAAACATGGTATCGTACTCATTGCGGCGTTTTTTGGCCAGCATATAAACCGCAAAGCCCACGGCAAAAATACCAAACCACCAAACCGCAGGATTACCAAGGGAACTCATGCCCTGCCGCATTGTGGCGGAAATTACCGTTTGGTACTGCCAAAGCGGAACTTGTATCAGCGGCCAAGACCACCAGGGCGAGGCAAAGGGATGGTGTAAATGCTCCAGCACATAAATAGAATGATAGCGCAGCATAAGCACCTGATTATCCCAGATAGTACGTAGCCCCCCACCCCCCTGTGCATTTACAAAGGGGATGTACGACAGCACATAAATAACAAGCGGCAACGCAACAAAAAAGCCAAAGCACGAGAAAAATATAATCTTAGCCTTACGTTTATCAATCAAATACACCTTGTACAAAGCCGGGAAAAATAAAATCGGCAAACCCAACGCGCCATAAAGCCCCTGCCATTTAGAAGCAATCGCAAGCCCCATCGCTGCGCCGCAAAGCCCAAGCAAAACCAGCGACTTAACGAGGGAATTCTCTTCCACCCGCCGCGTATACCAATACATAAGAAAATACATGGCAAGCACAAAAAACGTAACAAAGGTATCTATGGTAGCCAGCCGTGTGTGCGAAAAAAGCATAAAGTCAAAGGTAAAAATAAATGCCGCAAACAACGCGAAGCTATTGGATTTTAAAAGCAAACGCGCAAACGCATATATCAGCGGTATCATAAAAATCCCAAAAAGCGTACCCGGCAAACGCCAACCAAACGGCGTCATGCCAAAGCGGTCGATACTCCACGACATAAACACCTTGCCCAATGGCGGGTGTGTTGTTTCGAAGACGGTTAGGCCGTGCAAAAATTCGTAGCCGGTGCGGGGGTGGAAGATTTCGTCGAAGTAGGTACTGTTCATAAAATTGCGGCTTTCCGGGATTAGGTGCTGCTCGTCGAAAAGCGGGGATTCGCTGCCTCTGGCTACAGGTAGGATTTCTCCGTCTGCGCCACGGAAGGCGGTTTCTTGCAGCCTTAGCCCTTCCCCTCCCCAGATTGCAATAAATCGCGCATAAAAACTCATGGGCGCGAAATGCCATGCAAAAACACTTCCGCCGTATGTGCTGTAAACAAGCTCCCACTCGTATCCGTCAATAGATGCGTGGACATGAAACGGAATATCATGCCGCGCACCCATCAAATATTGAAACTCCGAAACATATTTTATGCCCGTATCCTCGCCAAAAAAATCGCCGCCCAAATGTATATGCTTAAATTCCTCGTCGGAAATCCACGTTGTCTGCGGTGTGTGCATATCACCAAGATTTGTAAACGCCAGCATACTGTAAACCGCTATCAGCACCACAATGCCGCCCCAGTCAAGTGCCTTCATGCGTGGAGGGTTTTTTAGGCTATCTTTTTCCGTCAATTCGTTTTTGCGTCCCAGCAAATTCCTAACCAGCGTAACGATGAGCGCGACCGCCAGCACAACCGTAATAAAAGATATCACATAAATTGACGAATTATTTATTATTTCAAAATCAAAGCCGCCGTTTGCCCAGCGCAAAACCTCCAGGCAGTTTACAAAAAACATCGCAGAAAACGCCCAGTACAATACAAACTCGCGCCTGTCTCGATTTTCCAAATAATATATTAGAAGAAACACCAACCCCGGGAACATATACCGCTCGTGCATTCGTACCGAGAAGGTGAAAATCACAATAAAAATAGCGGCGACGATAAGATAAAAATGCTTACCCTCGTGCCGCGTACTGTCCACATGCAAAGCCACCAGCGCAGCGACGATAATAACAAGCGCGATAACAATGCCAACAACGGACATTACGCCCTCAAGGGGTTGCCAGTTGCCCCCCACCAAAGCCCAAAAATTAAAAGCATTTACCGATGCATGGCTGTACAAGCCCATGCCGTACATCAACTGATTAAACGTAGCCGTAAGCCCAAAGGGAAGGGAAACAAGCACCATAGCACCCATACCCGCGCCGATAGCAAGCGGAAGCTGCGAAAACGCTTTTGCGCTAAACCGCTCGCCTCGCAGAAACTCAAACGCCGAGTACAAATAAACAGGCCCGAGAAAAAGCGACTGCGGCTTTGTCATAATCGCAATCCCAAAAAGCACATAGGAAATAAGAAGCTTTTTGTCCCGCATAAAATAAAGTGAAACAATAAGCAGCAGCAGGAAAACCGACTCCACCTGCCCCCAAACCGCCGAAATCATAATAATGGCAGGGTTAAAAACCCAAGCTGCGGTAATTAAGAGACCAAAGGGTAGTGATTTTTTGACGGCTAGTTTATAGATAACAAAGCCTATCCCAAGGTCGGCAAGCATGGCAGGCAAAAACGTCAAAAATCTAAATATCGGCGCGTCGGCAAAAGCACCGACAAAAAACAAAACATACATATAAACAGGCGGATAATCCGAGAAAAAATCGGGCGAGTAAAAATTGGAAAACCCACCCTCGAAAAGCCGCCGCGCCCAAAGCTGAAATGTCTGAATATCGTTTTCGAAGGCAAGGTCAATAAAAAAGAACGCAAACAGGCGGGCAATAAAACCCGCCGCTAATACCAGCCATATACCGTGTTGCTTATAGTTTTTCCAGTCCAATTTCCATCCGCCTTAATGCTTCATCTTTGCCCAAAAGCTCGCATATTTCTGTCGCGCCGCAGGGGGTCGTGGGCTTGCCCGAAAGTGCCGTGCGTATTGGCCATAGTACCTGTCCGTTTTTTAGCCCGTTGGTTTCTGCAATGCCCGATACCGCTGCGAAAAGTGCGTCGTGATTCCAAGCGGACAGCGATTTTAATGCTGCCAGCGAAAGCTGTAGGCTTTGCTTTGCGATTTCCGGGTTTGTTTTCATTTTTTTGTGGGTGTATAGCTCGATGTCGTAATCGGGTAGCTCGTCAATAAAGTCCACAAGCTCTGCACAGTCTTTTACAACGGTTACGCGGGATTGTGTTATTTTTGCCAATGCCGCATAGTCCGCGCCCGCTTTTTTTACTGCTTCTTTTAAATACGGCAGGGCAAGCTCGTAGAATTTTTCTTCCGATAGGGCTTTGATATGCTCGCCGTTTACCCATTTTAGCTTGTTTATATCTACCGCCGACGGCGATTTGCTTATGTTTTTCATCTCGAATACTTTTTCTAACTCGGCAAGGGTGAAGATTTCGCGGTTGTCGGAAGGGCTCCAGCCCAATAATGCGGCGTAGTTTACAATCGCCTCCGGCAAAAAGCCCTGCTCCAAAAGCTGCGGAATGGACGCGTCGCCGTTTCGCTTGGAAATCTTTTGCCCCTGCTCGTTTTGCAATAATGGCAAATGCACAAAAACAGGAATATCCCATCCCAAGGCCTCGTACAAAAGCTTGTACTTTGGCGTGGATGTAAGATACTCGCTGCCACGTACTACATGTGTAATAGCCATGGCGTGGTCGTCTATCACATTTGCAAAATTGTATGTGGGCATTCCGTCGGATTTTATTAGGATTTGGTCTTCCATCTCACTATTTTCTATGGTGATGTCGCCAAAAACCTCGTCGCTAAAGGTTGTTTTGCCTTCGGGTATTAGCTGGCGGATTACGTAGGGTACGCCGCTTTCCAGCTTGCTTTTTACTTCTTCCGAAGAAAGGGCGGCGCAGTGTCTGTCGTATTTTTTTAGCCCGCGCTCGTCCGCAAGCCCGTCGAGCCTGTCCTTGTCGCAGAAGCAGTAATATGCTTTGCCGCTTTCTGCAAGTCGCTTTGCATGTGGCAAATAATCCGCTTTGCGCTCACTTTGCACATATGGGCCATACTCGCCGCCTATGCCCGGGCCTTCGTCAAAGGATAGCCCTGTGAGACGCATTGTTTCGAAGATTGCGTCTGTCGCACCTTCTACCAGTCGTCCTTGGTCCGTGTCTTCTATCCGCAATATAAACGCCCCGCCGCCCCGCCGCGCTATCAAATACTCATACAATGCCGTGCGTAAATTTCCTATATGCATAAATCCCGTTGGGCTTGGTGCGTATCTTGTGCGTATCATAAAAATCTCCTCTGTGTGGTTTTATACGATTTTATCAGAAGTTTTGTAAATTGGCAAAGGGCGGCAATGACAAAGTCTCGGACAATGTCATAACATTTGTCACTTGGTTATGTGTATTCTTGTTCTCAAATACTTCATTTTGAAAGGATGAGAAACATGACAACACCACCTATCATCGACGCGGAATTTAAGGCCTTAATGTCGCCGCTTTCTGCGGAGGAATACGCGCAGCTTGAGCAAAACATACTCGCGGGCAAAAAATGCAATGACGCGATACTGCTTTGGAACGGCATTATCGTGGACGGGATGAACCGTTACGCCATATGTGCAGAGCATGAAATTGAGTTTAGCGTCGTGGATATGTCTTTTGATTCACGAGAAGACGTGAAAATTTGGATAATCGAGAATCAGCTTGGGCGGCGGAATCTACATGCAGCGGCGCGGAT
>WQRQ01000037.1 GCA_009786685.1 Defluviitaleaceae bacterium | reverse complement strand
ACCGTGGGGGCGTCGCCCCCACCCCCCCACAAGGGGACTAGTCCCCTTGACCCCGGCAGGGAAATCGCATACGCGATTTCCGAGAATTTATCCGAAAGCCAGGCTTTTCGGATTGAATTTTTTGGGGATGATGTGGATTCTGTGCGGGTTATTGATTCTTTGTCGCAGAGGTCTTTAGAGAATGTTAGTGGGTTTGAGATTTACCCTGTGCGGGAGTTGGTTTTTGGGGTGGCGCGGTTACAGGCGGCTATGGATAGGATTCGTGAGGCTGCGGAAGTGCAGAGGGCTGTGCTTTTGAATGGTGGGCATAAAAAGGAAGCTAAGACGCTCGCGGATAGTATCGAGTATACGCTGGATAACTGGAGTGTGGAGCTTGGGGCGGACGCGGATGCTTTTCTTCCTTTTTTCTATGAGGAAGAGTGTAATTTGTTGGATTATTTGCCTGATAATGCGATAGTATTTTTTGACGACCCTAATCCGATTTCTGCGCATATGCAGACGGTTTGGGCGGAGTATGAGGAGAGTATCGGGCATAGGCTTTTGGCGGGGCGGCTTTTGCCCTTACAAGCGCAGGTTATGCTGCCTTGGGCGCAGATTTTGCATAAGACCCGGAGGTTTAGTCGGGTGCTTTTTTCTTCTTTGTCGGGGAGGGTGGAGGATTTCCCGGAGGCTGTGGAGATTGCGGTTAATGTGCGGGCTTGTATGCCTTTGCGGCATAAGCCTAGTGAGTTGAAGGCGGATTTAATGAGTTGGCTTAACAAAGGTTACGACGTTGCGCTTTTGGCGGGGTCGCGGCGGCAGGGTGAGCAGCTTACGCAGGCTTTGAATGACATGGATATGCTCGCGGTTTTTGCGGAGACTTTGCGGGATAAAAGCTTGGCGCAAAATTTGATTACTGTTACGCGTGGCACGCTTTCTGCGGGGTTTGAGTATCCTGATATTAAGCTTGCTGTGATTACGGATAAGGAGCTTTTTACGCAGGATAAGGCGCGCAGGCGCAAGCGGCGTAAGCAGAAAAACGCCGAGAAGATTAGCAGCTTTTCCGATTTGCGGATTGGTGATTATATTGTGCATGATAATCATGGGATTGGCATTTTTAAGGGAATCGAACAGGTGACAAGCGACGGGCTTAGTCGTGATTATTTGAAATTGGAATACAAAGACGGCGGAAATTTATATGTGCAGACGTCGCAGATGGATTTGATACAGAAATATATCGGCGGGCGCGAGGAGGCTAAGCTTAGCAAGCTGGGCGGCGCGGACTGGGCTAAGGCTAAGTCGCGGGCGCGGCAGGCCGTGGAAATTTTGGCGGAGGATTTAATAAAGCTTTACGCCGAGCGGAAGGCCGCCAAGGCGCATGAGTATACTCGGGATACGGTTTGGCAAGCGGAGTTTGAGAGTGCATTCCCGTATACGGAGACGGATGACCAGGTTGCCGCTATCGAGGATGTTAAGCGCGACATGGAATCCTCGCGGGTTATGGATAGGCTTATTTGCGGCGACGTGGGGTACGGCAAAACGGAGATTGCTATTCGTGCCGCGTTTAAGGCGGTGCAGGATGGCAAGCAGGTGGCGTATCTTGTGCCTACTACTATTTTGGCGCAGCAGCATTACAATACATTTGCTTCGCGCATGAAGAGTTATCCCGTTAAGGTTGAGAGGCTTTCGCGGTTTCAGACAAAAAAAGAGCAGACAGAGACGCTTAATAATATGAAGAAAGGCGCGGCGGATATCGTAATCGGTACGCACCGTTTGCTTTCTAAGGACGTGAAGTTTAGAGACCTAGGACTGATTATCGTTGACGAGGAACAGCGTTTTGGCGTGGGACATAAGGAAAAGCTAAAGGCGTTACGCGCTAATGTGGATGTGCTTACGCTTACGGCTACGCCTATACCGCGGACATTGCATTTTTCGCTTACGGGGATACGGGATATGTCGTTGCTCGACGAGCCGCCCGAAGAGCGCAGACCTGTGCAGACCTATGTAATGGAGCATAACGCGGAGTTTGTGCGCGACGCGATTAACCGCGAGCTTGGGCGCGGCGGGCAGGTGTACTACCTGCATAACCGTGTGCGAAATATCTCCGAAGAAGCCGCACGGGTGTCTACGCTTGTACCGGGTGCGAGGGTTGCGTATGCGCATGGGCAGATGTCCGAGACGGAACTGGAAAATATCATGCGCGATTTTGTGGACGGCGAGTTGGATGTTTTGGTTTGCACTACCATCATTGAGACGGGGTTGGATATCCCTAATGTTAATACGATTATCATACAAAATGCGGATTTTTACGGGCTTAGCCAGCTTTATCAGTTGCGCGGGCGGGTTGGTCGCAGTAGCCGCCTTGCGTATGCCTACCTTATGTACCGCCGCGACAAGGTATTAAAGGAAGAAGCAGAGAAACGGCTGCAAACCATCCGCGAGTTTACGGAGTTTGGTGCGGGCTTTAAAATCGCCATGCGCGACCTGGAAATCCGCGGTGCGGGTAACTTGCTCGGGCAGCAGCAGCACGGACATATGGACAGCGTGGGGTATGATATGTACTGCAAGCTGTTAGCAGAAGCAGTAGGCGGACTTCGTGGCGAGGCTCCCAAGGAAGTCGTTGAGATAAACATTGATATTAGCGTGGACGCATTTATTCCGTCGCGCCTAATCCCCGACGAGCAGCAAAAGCTGGAAATTTACAAAAAAATCTCGCTAATCTCGTCGCAACAAGACTACTACGACGTACAAGAAGAAATCGAAGACCGCTACGGCACAATGCCGCCGCCCGTGGTAAACCTACTGGACGTAGCCGCCATGAAGGCCGAGGCAAACGCGCTGGGTGTAACATCCATAGCGCAAAAGGGGCTAAATATTGTAATCACATTCAGCAACAAGGCTCCGCTCGACCCGGAGAAGCTTATGCATGTGATTTCGCAAAACCCCGCACGGCTTTTATTTACAATGACGCAAGACCCATACATCACCATCCGCGCCTTCAAGGACGAAAAACCCCCGGAAGATGGCGGCGTAGCCCGCATCCGCGAAATCCGCGATTTGTTGAAGAGTATTAAATAGGGAGTTTATTGTTCACACGCAATACTTTCTCCTTCGCTATAACTCCTTCGCAGGGGGTTTTGACATTACTCACGCAGTGGATTAAAATGCAGTTGGTCGTTTTATCCGATTGTGTGGGGAGGTATGCATTATTATGGCGGGTTTTGATGATTTTTTCGGCAATATTTTGCCGGGTAATTATTTCCTTACAAAGTCTATGGAGCTGACTAAGGCAAGAGAGTCGGGTACTTTATGGTACACGAAGAAATTTCTTGTTTTTTATTACTACATATTTCTTACTAATAAAATAGAAACAACGGAATATCAGCGAGAAATTGTTGATATTTTTGACAACTACATCGCTTCGCTGTCGGGGGATGTTCGCGATAGGGCGCGGGAGTTTTTTTATCCCCAAGGGGAGCGTGGTTGTTCTAATTTAAAGGGCGGGGGCTTTAGATATTTTTCCGATTTTTGCGGCATTTCTCGTTTTGACAATGATAATGAGAAAAAGGCGTTTTACGAAGCTGCAAAAAAGTATTACTTTGCGTTTTTAATGGGCTCCGGCGGGCAAAGCGGAGTAAAGGCAGAAATAAAAAGGAATTTGTACAAGCCCGATTTTGATATGACAAAGCTGGATGAAGTAATAATATCCTACGACAACACGGTGACTAATCTTTCGGGGATAAAAAATGACTATCATGCTTTTTTGAGAAACGAGAGACAGGTATTGTACTTTTTGGGCTATTTTCATTCTAAGACGAGCGGTGCAAAGGATAGGGAATTCAGCAGCTTAACGCCTGTCGGAGAATTGGCGTTAAAGGCTAACTTTGATGAGTTTTTGGCATTGTGGGAGCATCAAAAAATAAAAATGGTTTCTCAGCCGCCTACTATTGAAATCGAGGGAGTTTTTGTGGAGGCTCCGGAGAGGTTTGCTATCAGCTTTAGCCCGTATTATGATATTTTGACGTGGCTATTGACCAACTCCGATATAAAAAAGGATGAATACAAATACATTCTCTCTAGGAAAAGCAGCCGTTTTTCGGGCAATGAGTGGCAAGATATCGCCGCCGTCGCATGTGAAGAAGATAATTACGATAAGCTGGTAGCGCATATAAACGCCTTAGGGCGGACGCGGGACATAAAAACCGAGGATTTTAACAAGGAGTTATCAAAATATCTGCTTGGGCTTCGTGATGATTTGCAAAATGACGGCGGGACAAATTATTACGGCGTGTGCAAAGACACGGCTAAGGCCGGTAAATATGAATTAACAGAAAGAGAAAAGCTGCAAAATATACTAACAATCTACACCGCAATAGAAGAATACAAAAAACAAAAATACGAAGCACTACACAAAAAATGCGAGAAAGAAATAAGACGGCAGTACATCGCAAAAGTGCAGGGCAATGACTACAGAATAGACAAAAAAAGAAAAATTGACTGGGATATGTATAACATTACACCGGACAAGCTTGTTGTTTTTGGCGTTATTGTTTCCCAGACCTGCGCAATCGACGGCATTTTGCCCACGCGGGAAGGCGTAATCGGCAGTATTGATACCATGCTCGGCAGGTTTTCAGGGTTGTTGGCAGGTGTTGGGCTTGCTTCAAAGCCAAAGCTTCGTAATGAGATAAAGCTATTTTTTAATGCTGTGGAAAATTACGATTTTTCGGAATATCTTTTGGAGGACGACGATTATTTTTGCAGTGCTGCGGACAGCTATTATGAGGTATCGTCGGAGGGATTGTTTGCAAAGATAGAAGAGGCTTCGGATAAGCATACGGACTATTCTTATGACAGAAAACGCAATGCGTCGCTTGTTTCGTTAATGAAAATGTATTATGTTTCCTGTTTTGCAAAAAATGATAAAGCTGCTTTGCGCTGCGAGGCCTGTAACGACAATGCCTTTTTAACGCAAAACGGAGAGGCTTATTTAGAATTCCATCACCTGATACCTTTTAAAATTTGCAACGGGCCCGACCATTTTTTAAACCTGTACGGTTTATGCGCAAATTGTCACAGAAAAATACATTTTGGCAGTTCGGAAATAAAAAATAATTTGTATGCAAGCATAAATGAAAACAGTTATTTGCAGCAGACTATTTTTGCGCGATTAAAGCATCTGCGCGAGGCAAATATTTTAAAGTCTTATCATTTGGAATATTTATATGCAAGCGGGGCAATAACAGAAGATGAATACGAGAAAATTGCAGAATAAAGGCGGAATGTAATGTGAAAAACTACATAAATAAAATAATCAACAAAGACTGTGTTGATGTACTGACAGAAATGCCCTGCGACTGCATAGACCTCACCGTTACAAGCCCACCATATGATGATTTGCGCGATTACGATGATACGTTAAACTGGGATTTTGAGCAGTTTACAAAAACAGCGGATTTGTTATACAAGGTAACAAAGCCCGGCGGTATTGTTGTTTGGGTGGTGGGCGACAAGGTGGACGACGGCAATAAATCGCTTACAAGCTTTAAACATGCCATTTATTTTCAACAAATCGGGTTTAGTGTTTACGACGTGATTATTTATGAAAAATCAGGCACGGGTCCTCCGCATAAGGGTAGGTATTTTAACGCATTTGAGTATATGTTTGTGTTTTCCAAGGGCAAGCCCGGGGTTGTAAACCTCTTGCGGGACAAGCCTAACAAATGGGCGGGAGTGTCTACCTACGGCAACGTGACAAGGCGCGAAAAGGATGGCACGCTTACACCAAAGGGCAAAAAAGTGATTAATGATTTTGGTGTGCGCACAAATATCTGGAGGTACAACAACGGAAAAGGCTTTACAACCAAGGATAAAATAGCGCACGAGCACCCCGCGATTTTCCCGGAAAGTCTCGTTGAAGACCATATTTTATCATGGTCAAACAAGGGGGATATTGTACTCGACCCTTTCTGCGGAAGCGGCACTACAGGGAAAATTGCCCGACAGCTCAAAAGAAATTTTATATGTATTGAAATAAACAAAGAATACTGCGAAATCGCAGCGACAAGGATAGGCGATAAATGTACACAGCAATAATTTTAAAAAACAGCATAAAAAATATAAACAGCCGACTGGCCGATATGTATGCAAAAACAGCAGAAACAGGGAGCCTGTTCGCGCTGGTTTCTTCGGAATACTCCGAGGACGGGGATGTGACGGGTGATTTTTTGGATGTAATCGAGGCGGGGCTTTCCTGCGGCTACGAATACGTAAACACCATAATTGCCCCAAAAAAAGACAAGCAAATCCACAGCATATCGGATAATGTAATGTACATCGTGTGGTTTGTTAAGGACAAAAGCAAGATGTACTTTAACAAAGACGCCATCCGCGAAAAGCATATCTGGAAGGATGTCGAATGGGGCAAGCGCGAAAAAAACTATAATCCAAAGGGAAAAGACCCCGGCAATGTTTGGATACCCACGATTGACGACGGTAAGGGAAAAATAACGGAGCATGTGTTTATGGATACTCGGGAGATAATTAACAGGCTGCTGGACGCAACGCGCCACGGTGAGGTTTTTGTTTCCGCGCCGTATACCTTTGTTGCAAAAGAATCGTCTGCCCCCGCGTCGATTTCCGAAAACGCGCAAACAGGAGATTGCAAGGGTAATATTTATTTTGGAACTTCGGAGAAGATGAGCAAAATTAAAAACGGCTCCGTTGACGTTTTTATTACTTCTCCGCCGTATTGGGATTTAAAGGATTATTTCAAAGAAGGCCAAATCGGAAAAGAGCCGTACGACAGCTATTTACAAAGAATAAACACCGTATGGGCGCAGTGCAAAAAAAAGCTGAAACCCACGGGTAGCCTTTGGATAAACGTAAATATACGTGTACGCGAAAACACCCCGTATTTACTGCCAAAGGACATTGTTACGCAGTGCAAAAAGCTCGGCTTTAGGTACAAAGGAATCATCATATGGCATAAGTCATCGGGGATACCAACGCATAAAAATAATATCGTGGACAGGCACGAGTATGTTTTGGTATTTGCCGCAGGCGAAGAAAATCGGATAAACCACGACGTGCTTAGTAGTTTTTGCGACTACAAAAACGCCGATATCAGCGGCGGCGCGCTTTGGAATATAAACAGAAAAGCAGGCAGCGTCGGCAAAAAATATATCCATCCCGCCATCTACCCAAACGAGCTTGCAGAAAGAATAATTCTATCCTGCACAAACCCCCATGATACCGTAGGCGACCCCTTTGTCGGCAGCGGAACTACCCTAATCGCCGCTGTAAACAACAAAAGAAACTTTGTCGGCTACGAATATTACGAGGGCTTTAAGGAGCTTATGCAGCACCGATTTGACAACGAGATAAACGGGATTGAGATAAATTTTGCGGAGGGCATATGAAAAAACCGGAGCTTCTCGCCCCATGCGGGAGCGCGAAAACCCTGAAAGCGGCGATAAAAGCAGGTGCAGACGCGGTTTATTTAGGTGCGGGTAAATTTTCTGCGAGGGCGTTTGCGGATAATTTTGACGACGGCGAGTTACGCGACGCGATAGCATATGCAACGCATGAAAACGTAAAAACCTACATTGCAATAAACACTCTGATTACCGACCGCGAAATGGCGGAAGCCCTCGACGTCGCAGAGCTTGCCCATAACGCGGGGGCGGCGGCGTTTATTGTGCAGGATTTGGGGCTTGCGGCGGCGATTAGGCAAAGGCTGCCGAGTGCCGTTTTGCACGCCAGTACACAAATGACAGCTTGCACCGCCAAGGATGTTAACACACTCGGCAAGCTTGGGTTTTCGCGGGTTGTTTTGGCGCGGGAGCTTTCCCACAAGGAGATAGGGGCAATCGCTAAAAATACCGACATCGAGCTGGAGGTTTTTGTGCATGGCGCGTTATGCTCCTCGTATTCGGGGCAATGTTTGATGAGCAGTTTTATCGGCGGGCGCAGCGCAAACCGCGGAAAATGCGCCGCGCCATGCCGCCTAACGTATAAAGCGGGCAAAAAAAGCGGCACATTGCTAAGCCTAAAGGATTTATGCCTTGCCGATTATATCGGCGAGCTTTCCGAGATAGGCATAGCGGCCCTAAAAATCGAGGGCAGAATGAAAGGCGAGGACTATGTACGAGCAGTAGTAGGCGCGTATCGTACGATTTTGGACGAGGGCAAGCTATCGGAGAAGCAAAAATCAAAAATGCTGGGCGTATTTAATCGCGGCGGGTACACCGACGGATATTATACAGGCAACCACGAGACAATGTTTACAGAAACGCTAAAAAATCCCTACGGAAAGCAACCGGGAAAGAGGCGAAAAAATGCCGATTAAATTTGTAGCAACATGCCTAACCGCCGAGCAATCACATGAATGCAAGAGCCTGGGAATCGAAGTGCAAACCTACGCCCAATCCTACGGAGAAATAACCCCCGACTGCGTAACGGATTTTTCAATCCACTGCTTTAATTCCTATGCGCTGGAAGCCCTAAAAAACCTGGGCGTAAAACGTGCCACCCTCCACCCGGAGCTAAACCTCGCACAAATCCGAGACATCAAAAAGTGCATAAGCACCGAAGCAATAATATACGGCAAAATCCCCTTGATGAAAATGAAAAAAGCGTTCAAGGCCGCTAAATTAACCGACCGAACGGGAACCGACTTTTTCCTCCACGGCGACAAAATCTACAACTCCGTCCCTATATTTATGGCGGACAAGCTAAACGAGGTGGAAAAATCCGGCGTAACCCACGGCCGCCTAATCTTCACCGACGAGCCGCCCCAAGACATACCGGCAATCATCAAAGCCTATATGTACGAGAAGGGCGTGTTGAAAATTCAACACGCCTTCACCAGAGGTAAATTTTATTCCAAGGTATAATTCTTAGAAAATCGAGTAAGCTGCGATAACGCTTACGATGGTGATAGACACGGTAGAAACAAGCTTAAACATGGTGTTAAGCGAAGGCCCTGATGTATCCTTAAACGGGTCGCCTACGGTGTCACCGATAACGGCTGCTTTGTGACAGTCGCTGCCTTTGCCGCCATGCTCGCCGCTTTCGATGTATTTCTTAGCGTTATCCCATGCGCCGCCTGCGTTGTTCATAAATACAGCTACTACAAAGCCTACTACCGTCGCGCCGCCTATAAAGCCTACAACGCCTTCTACGCCAAATAGCAAGCCTGTGACTACGGGTAAAATAACTGCGGTAAGTGTCGGCAATACCATTTCTCTAAGTGCGCCGCGTGTACATAGGTCTACGCAAGCTGCGTAGTCGGGGTCAGCTTTTTCTTCCATGATACCGGCGATTTCGCGGAACTGGCGACGTACTTCCATTACGATGGATTGTGCGGCGCGTTGTACCGCGCTCATTGTCATCGCGCTAAACACGAATACCAGCATCGCGCCGAGCAGAATCCCTACCAATACGCTTGGGTTATCAAGTGCAAGGTCGAGGCCGGGGAAGTTTGCGTGGATTGTTACAGAACCGTCAGCGGCTTCTGTGGCGTAGCCGTTGTGTAGCGCGACGTGGCGTGATGCGATTTTAATATACGATACAAGAAGTGCGAGCGAAGTAAGTGCCGCAGAGCCGATTGCAAAGCCTTTGCCTGTGGCGGCTGTTGTGTTGCCCAGTGCGTCCAGCGCGTCTGTGCGGTCGCGTACTTCGGGGTCCATGTGGCTCATTTCTGCTATGCCGCCTGCGTTGTCTGCTACGGGGCCGTAGGCGTCCGTGGCGAGGGTGATTCCCAGTGTGGAAAGCATTCCTACAGCGGCAAGGCCGATACCGTACAGTCCGTAGGCAAAGTCAATCGAGTAGGTGGCTGCATTTGTGTCCATTGTGCCGCCTGCTGCGATAAAGCTTGCTATGATGGCGATTACCACTATGATTACCGAAGGCACTGTGGATTTCATTCCCAGAGAAATACCTGCGATTATGATTGTCGCCGCGCCTGTTTCGGAGGCTTTGGCGAGGTCTTTTGTTGGTTTGTAATGTGTGGACGTGAAGTATTCTGTAAAGTAGGCGATGGCCACACCTGCGGCCACACCCGCTATGATGGCCAGATACAGGCCAATCCAACTGCGCTCCATGCCCTGCATAACAAACATAGTAACCGGCGCAAAGGCAACTACAGCAAGCCCTGCGGCCGTGTAAGTACCAACACGCAGCGTCGTAAGAAGCTGTGCCTGTGTAGCGTTTTCTTTGGTACGGATAAGGAATGTACCAAGCAAGGAAGCAATCATACCAACAACGGCAAGCGCGACAGGCAGAAACATAGCCGCCATAGTCATGCTCGTCTCGGTGTAATAAAACGCGGCATAACCAAGAGCCATACCTGCGTGCATGGATTTAATGTAAGATTCGTAAAGGTCTGCGCCCATACCAGCCACGTCGCCTACATTGTCGCCTACGTTGTCCGCGATGGTGGCGGGGTTACGTGGGTCGTCTTCCGGGATACCGGCTTCTACTTTACCTACAAGGTCTGCACCAACGTCTGCGGCTTTTGTAAATATACCTCCGCCAACACGTGCAAACAGTGCAAATACAGCAACACCAACACCAAACATAACCATATTTTCAGCAATTTGTGTAGGATGAAGGTCGAACACAAACCTAAGAAGCAAAAACCAAATGCTAACGTCCAAAATAGAAAGCCCTACAACAGTAAAGCTCAAAACCGTACCACTGGCGAAAGCAACCTTTAGGCCTTGGTTAAGGCTACCGCTGGCGGCCTGTGCCGTACGCACATTGGCACGTGTAGCAATCTTCATACCAATGAAGGCAGAAAGCTGCGAAAAAATACCGCCTGAAAGGAACGCAAACGGTATAAACGGCGAAGCATGACCCAAAATAGCCAGCACAGCCAAAGCCGCAACAATAACTACATAAATTACTGCAACTACTCTAAACTGACGCTTTAGGTACGCGCTCGCGCCCTCACGTATGGCCGCGGCGAGTTTTTTCATTTTGTCGTTACCCTCGCTAAAGCCCATTACCTTTCTGCTTTGCACAAAGGCGAAGCAAAGCGCGATAATCGCACCCACTACACCGATGGCAAATAATGCATCAAATTCCATTCCCTTATCTTCCTTTCGAGCGTTTTTTTGCGTGCAAAAAAATCGCCTCTTGAATTATTTAACAACGTAACGATTCTACGCCTTGGGGTATCCTTTGTCAAGAAGGGGAAGTCGCGGTGTGGGGGTGTTTTTCCTTTGGCGGGAATGGGGGTAGTGCGCCCTCTGTAGTATCGTGCGCGTCCGTTTTTGTTTCCGGGTCTATGCGGACATGTAAATTTGTGTATTTTGTCATTGCGTTCACCTCGTGGTTATTATATGCAACTGTCAACGCATTAACAACACAAAAAAATGTCTGAGGAATCAGACACAGTGCGGGAAAATCCTCCGAATGATATCCCCACGCCGCTTAGAAATGCCGAAAATAAAAAACCAAACTGACGATAAATTGTCGCCGGTTGAAAAATGAACGTAGACAAATTACAAACTTCATATAAAATAAAAGAGACTATAGCGGAAAGGATTGATTTGCATGACAGCCACAGCCATCAGAAACGAAGTAATAAGTTACATCAACGAGTTACCCGAGGATAAATTGTCAAGTGCATTGGACTATGTACGTTCCCTGCGCGAAAAAAAACATCCATGGGAAGCAACATGCATAGAAGATGTGTACAGAAGTATCGAGGAAGGGTTGGACGATTTGGAGAATGGCAGGTGTGAGCCATTTGAGGACACAATGCGTGATTTGCGAAAAATGGTAGCCACCTATGAAGTATAAAGTAAGAACGCTTCGCAGGGCAAAAAAAAACATGGAGGCAATAATCCAATATATAACCGATGAGCTACATGACCCCCAAGCGGCAACAAATCTTTTAAATGCCATCGAAGCCCAGATATCCGACCTATCCAAAATGCCGAAAAGATTCGCCCTCGTCTCCGATAAAAAATTAGCAAGTCGAGGGTTACGTTTAATTCCTGTAAAAAACTATCTTATATTCTATGTGGTTAACGAACAAACAAAAACCGTGAGCATTGTAAGTGTGATATACAGCAAACGAGATTGGATTAACTTGTTGTACTTACAATAATCACGAAAAAATTCCGCGCAAGGAATGCGCGACACAGGAGGAAAAAAATGAAAAGCACAAAAATAATAAAAAAGGCAATTGCAGTACTCATGGCGGTGTTACTCATGTCCACGCCCGTACTTGCTGCGGAGCTTGTACCCGTGCGTGCAACATTCGAGGGGCAGGGCTGGAGTGTGGACTGGGATGCTGCGCATAGGCGCGTAATAGTAACATCTCCCGGCGGTGCTACGTATTTTATCGCGATAGACCAGCCGGGCAGTATTATAGAGAACGGTCGGGTGTATTCTCCTGTGGACGTCGTTGAGCTATTAATGTTTGCGGGTGAGCAGGCACAAAGGGTGCAAGACCGTATGGTGGAGGACGTAATCATTCACGGCAAGCTTACGCGTGTAACCTACGGCGATAATGTAGCCTATCTTTTTGGGACAATGCACGCGGCGCAGCCGCATTGGTTTCCGTTGCACCCCATGGCGGAAGAAGCAATGCGCCGTGCAGATGTATTTGCATTTGAGCATGACCTTGCGGAGACGGCGGCTTTGTTGGCGGACCCGGCGGTGGTTGCGCAGATAGGAGCTATTCAGCTTTTGCCCGACGGCCTTACGCTGGTAGATATTTTGCCCGATGATGTGTACGAAAACTTTGTGTTAAACCTTGGGACATATTCGTTTTTGGGTATAACCTACGAAAACGTAAGGTATCTTACGCCAATAGCGTTGGTGATGGCGATTGAGCAGTTGGCGTTTACGTTGCTTGGTGTGGATTTTAGTATTTCTGTGGACGAGTATATTTTGAGCGTTGCGTTGGAAAACAACAGGCCTACGTTTGGGCTTAACACAATGCTGCACGAGTTTGAAATCCTATTTGATGTCCCCACAGAAATCCAAGCCTACGCGCTGGTTGATTTCCCAACATTTAAAGACTATTTAGAAGCGGTAGCCGACATGGGACTTATAGAAATGTACGCCGCACAAGACATCGAAGGTATGCGAGAAATGGTAACGGCCATTTACGGCAATGCGTCGGATAACCCATATATGGAGCTGTTCCATTACAATTTGCTGCGTGTACGTTGTCATATATTTGTGGACGCAATCGCCCGTTTTCTAACCGAAACGGAAGACCCCTCCACCCTATTCGTGGCGGTGGGAATGCTGCATATTATCGGCGGCTGTTGCGGCGGAATAGTGCTGTATCTGCTGGAAGACATGGGCTTCGAAGTAGAGCCGCTATGGAAGGCAGCACAATAATGCAAACCTACCACGACCAAAAAAACGCGGAAAACACGCTAAAGCTGCGGGAGATGTTAAAATCGCTCCCGCAGTTTGTGGCGGGTTATTTCCGTGCGATGAGCGACCAAACCGCGCCGCTTACGCGTATTGCGTACGCCTACGACTTGGGTATTTTCTTTAATTTTTTGGCATTTGATGTTTTGGGCGGAACCTCCCCGACCCTTATAAACACTGATGATATGGCAAAAATAGACTCCGACCATCTGGAGGAATTTATGGAGTATCTTACATACTACGTCCCTGCCCGCGACCCCGACGGCTCAAAGCAAAATGCGGCCTTGGGCAAATCACGTAAGCTGGCCGCCGTACGCGGCCTGTTCAAATACTTATATAAGAAGAAACTCATCCCCGCAAACCCTGCGGAGCTTATCGGTTTTCCAAAAATCACGGAGAAAGTAATCACAACCCTGGAGCCAAACGAAATCGCCCGCCTGATAGACGAAGTAGAAAGCGGCGAAAACCTCACCGACCGTCAGCGGGTATTCCACGAGCGTACAAAGCTGCGCGACGTTGCGATTATCACTTTGCTCCTCGGCACAGGAATCCGCGTCTCGGAATGCGTAGGTCTTGATATCCGCGACATAGACTTCGAGATAAACGGCTTCCGCGTAACGCGAAAGGGCGGCGACGAGATGATACTGTACTTCGGCAAAGAAGTAGAAACAGCCCTATCCAACTACCTCGACCAACGCGAAGAGCAAGACACATTAGAAGGCCATGAGCAAGCCCTTTTCCTATCCCTGCAAAGCCGCCGCATAACCACACGGCAAATTCAGAAAATGGTAAAAAAATACGCCGCAATCATCACGCAGCTAAAAAAAATCTCCCCACATAAGCTGCGCAGCACCTTTGGCACGCAGCTCTACGCAGAAACAGGCGACATATACCTCGTAGCAAACGTCCTCGGCCATGCCGACGTAAACACCACCCGTAAGCACTACGCAAAAATGGACGACACCTACCGCCGCCGCGCCGCAAATGCGGTT
Source organism: Defluviitaleaceae bacterium (assembly GCA_009786685.1). Classification (GTDB taxonomy): domain Bacteria; phylum Bacillota; class Clostridia; order Lachnospirales; family WQUN01; genus WQVC01. Next base: position 9,708 of record WQRQ01000037.1, on the reverse strand, counting down.
AAACTGCGCGATTGACGCAATAATTTGTTTATGATAGTATTATTGACAAATTCTTGGAAAATGTCCGAGATGGCGAGCAAGCTCGCCCGTGAGAGGAGCCTAAATTTTGGAACAATTCACCTACGTAAAACGCGGGTATGACCCGGAAGAAGTTGACAGATATATAGCTACGCTGGAGCAAGTGATAAAGAGCTATAAGGAAAAAGACAATGCGATAAAAAATGCGATTATCAGTGCGCAGGTAGCGGCGGATAATATGATTAAAAACGCAAAAAACCAAGCCGACGAGTACAAGGGCCAAATCGCCAAAGAGCTGGACAAAATCACTACAGAAATCGAGCGTCAGCGTATACGAGTACAGGCGTTTCAGGATGTGTACAGCGGGCTTGTGCGCAAGTATCTCACCACGCTGGACGACAACGATATGTCAGACCTTTTCACAAGGCTCGACGATGTCGACAAGCTCATCACCCGTTTAAAAGAAACGGATATAGTGCCGCCGACAGTTACACCCGAGCCGATGGATACCGCACCTGCACCTTCTCTTTCTAAGGAAGAAGCCGCCGTTTTTGCAGGAAACCCCGCGCCCGCAATAAGCTTTGGCCCGGAAAACAGTCCCAGCTTAAACAAGCCTGCGGCACGCGTTAATGACGAGGGTAATTACGTTCCTAACGCATAGGGGATGCTTACATGCACATTTATTTGCATATTTTAGTACTTGTTTTGGTTGGGTTTGTGGTGATAGTGGCGGGTCTTATCATATATCTGGGTCGCTACGCCCTCAAAACCACCGCAGAATTAAATGAGATTAATTCAAGCTATATAGAAATCGTACAAGAGCGTGAGCAACAGCAGTTTATGGTAGAAACTGTTGATTACATGACGTTCTCTTTGCTTGGTATTCCCGACAATGATTTGGAGCAGTTTGACACCTACTTGCGAACGGGTATACAGACCGTGGCGGTTAGCGGAGCGGTGGACACCATAAGTGTATACCGTAACAGCCAAGACCCGATGACAGGCGAGTGGCTTTCTGAGACACAGCTTTTTTGGAAGGACGGCGGAGCGTCCACCGATGCCGAAGAGAAATCAACAGTGTATTCCTACGCAAGCTTACCCGGCTGGTACGAAAAGCTGGAAGGCCAAGAGCTGATAAACGCCACCGTTGCAGAGCTCAACGACAACGAAAGAAAAAACTTTAACAAAAACGCTCTCTCTGTTTTAGTTGTACCCGTTTATTTCCAAGAGCGATTTTGGGGTACGGTTTGGTACGAGGATTTTACAAATGCCGAGGCTTTCGACATAAAGAGGGTCTCTCTTTTGCGTTCTGCGGCGTTTATGCTTATCAGCGCGGTACACCGCAAACGGCTTACCGTACGTATCCAAGAGGCCACAAACAGAATGCGCCTTATGCTCGACGCCATGCCCATCAGTTGCTTTGTATGGGACAGATTTGGCAAAATCATAGATGTTAATATTACTGCGGTAAAATTTTTTGGCTTTGAGTCTCGGGAGGAGCTGATTCTCAGATTTAAAGAGGCCAGCCCTGTCTTCCAGCCCGGCGGAAAACGCTCCGACGAGGCATTGGTAGAATACTTACAAATCGCCTTGTCCGAGGGCGAGTATTTCTTCGAGTGGATACATCGTATGCCGGGAAGCGGCGAGGTTGTACCCACGGAGGTAAGCTATATAAGCGTAAACTACGGCGGCGAAAACGTAGTAGCGGGCTATATCCGCGACATCCGCGAGCATAAGCGCATGATGGACGAAATAAAGCATCACTCCCACCTGCTGTACACCGTAAACGCCGCCGCCAACACACTGCTGCAATCCGAGACCGATGAGTTTGACGTGGCTCTCTTCCGCTCGCTCACCATGATGGCACGCTCCGTAGAGGTGGAGCGTATCTTTGTTTGGGAATACAACTACGACGACGAGCTAAGCCATTTTAGCCAAATCTACGAATGGGTGGGCGATTCCGCCAACTTCCAACGCCAAAACAAAGAAATCTCAAGTAAGGGCGATTCCGCCAAATTCGAAACGAGACTTTTGCGCGGGCTTTGCCTTTCCGGGCTGTCTCGGGAGCTGCCCGACGACACACGCAAAACATTTATGCTAAACGACACGGTTAGCTATCTTATTATCCCTACCTTTCTGCGGGGCAAGCTTTGGGGTATCGTCGGCTTTGGCGATTTGCGCAAGGAGCGCGATTTCTCGGAGAACGAGGAATCCGTGCTGCGTTCCGGCGGTCTGCTTATGGCAAACGCCTTGCTGCGCAACGAAATGACACAAAATATCCAGGCAAACGCCTTTATGCTAAAAGACGCACTGGAAGAAGCACAATCCGCAAACTCCGCAAAATCCAACTTCCTGTCCACCATGTCCCACGAAATGCGCACCCCAATGAACGCAATCATAGGCATGAGTACCCTGGGTCGCGAGGCAAGCGCGATAGAGCGCAAAGACTATTCCTTCGACCAAATAACCACAGCCAGCAACCACCTGCTCGGCGTAATAAACGACATCCTTGACATGTCCAAAATAGAAGCCGGAATGCTAACCCTGTCCGCCGAGCCATTCGAGCTTTCGCAGGTAATCGACAGTGTCCTAACCGTAACGCGTTTCCGCATAAACGAGAAAAAACAAAAATTCACCATAAAAACAGACCCCAAAATCCCCCCGGTAATAGTAGCGGACAGCCAGCGTCTCATACAGGTACTCACAAACCTGCTCTCCAACGCCTGCAAATTTACGGACGAGGGTCTCTCCGTCTGCCTGGAAATCGCACTGGAAAACAAATCCTTTACAGACTGCGTCATCCGCTTCGACGTAATAGACGAGGGCATAGGCCTAAGCGAAAAGCAACAGGGCAAGCTGTTCAAATCATTTGTGCAGGCCGAGGCAAGCACGTCACGCAAGTTTGGCGGCACGGGCTTAGGCCTTGCCATCTCCAAGCACATCGTAGAGCGTATGGGCGGCGACATTTGGGTAGACTCCCGCCTTGGCGAAGGCTCGGTTTTCTCCTTTACCATCAACGCTCTGCTGCCCACCAAGGAGCAAATCAAACAACTAAAAAGCGAGGACGAAGACGCCGGTACGCAGGTAGTTTTCCCCGGCCGTTGTGTTTTGCTTGCCGAAGACGTAGCAATCAACCGCGAAATCATACTAGCCATGCTCGAAGACACCAAGCTCGAAATAATATGCGCAGAAAACGGCGTAGAAGCCTACGAATTATACGAAGAAGACCCAGCCCGTTTCGACCTAATCTTTATGGACGTACACATGCCAATCTTGGACGGCTACCAAACCACAAGAAAAATACGCACAATGGATAACCCCCTTGCAAAGAAAGTACCAATCGTGGCAATGACAGCCAACGTCTTCCGCGAAGACATAGAGAAATGCATAGCCTCCGGCATGAACGACCACGTAGGCAAGCCCGTAGACCTAAACCACGTGTACGACGTGCTTAAAAAATATCTTTAGCCCCGCTCTTACCCACCGTGCGAAAATGACAGGAGGAAAACCATGTCTGCGTTGCAGAGGGATGTATTCCAAACAATATATAGCTTGCCTGATAATGCGTTGTTGTCGCTTAAACCCATATTAAACGAGTTGCTAACGGGTGCGGTGCTGTTAAAAGACCCCAATGCCAACATTGCTGAAATGGATGAATGGGACAAGTCGTTATTTTTGCAAGCGATAAAAAAATCAGAGTATGCCGAATACATTTCATTTGAAGATGCACTTGCCGAATGCGGGGTTACGCTTAATGAGGCATAAAATTGTCATCGACAAGGCGGCATTAAAATTTATCTCCAAACAACCCCTAAAAGAAAAAAATCGGTTGCTAAAATCAATTTATAATTTGCCGGAAGGTGATACGATAAAAATGTCAGGCAAACATAATATGTTTCGGTTGCGTGTAGGCTCGTATCGGGTTATTTATTCTATCGAAGAGGGAAAACTGATTATCCGAATAATTGAGGTTGGCAATCGAGGGGATATATACAAGTAGGAGAGTTTATAATATGTACGAGGGCAAATACAGGATAACATATTATGATTTGGACGCGGCGGGGCGGGTTAAGCTTTCCGCGCTTTTGCGTATGGTACATATAGCGGCGGAGATTAATGCAACCGAAATTGGTATTGGGTTTAACGAACTTTCGGTGCTTAACATGAGCTTTGTATTGCAGCGGTTTGGGCTTTCGGTTATGCGTATGCCTGCCTATGACGAGATGGTAACGATACGTACGTGGCCGGATTCTGTTGCGCGTGGCACGTTTTTGCGAAAGGGCGATATGCACGACGCGCATGGGCAAAAAATTATGGAGTGGACAAGCATGTGGATTTTGCTGGACTTGGCGGCACGTAAAATCCTGCGCCCAAGCGCACTCCCCGTAGAGCTACCAAAATTCGAAGACCACGGCGTGACAATAGCTCCTCTAAAAATAACCTTACCCGACACAGAATGGCCTAAGACCAATCAATATGTACACACAGTGCGCTACGCCGACATAGACACAAACAACCACATGAACAACAGCATATACGGCGACCTGATAACAAACGCCCTGTCCCAAACCCCACCTTGGCAAGAAGTACAAATAAACTACCTGTCAGAAACCCGCCTATCCGACCAAATCGAGGTACGCACCACCCACAGCGGCAACACCTACACCGTAACAGGCACAACGGGCGAGCGGATAGCCTTCGCCGCGCAAATTCACCTAAAGTAGCATAGAAAAATCGCGCTTGTTGTACACAAAACGCCGTATCTCCATGATATTTCCAATTACAACGTACCATACTATGTAGTTTTTTACGTAAATACGATAGTAAGGATATTCGCGCTCCTTGGATGACCAGTACGGCTCAAATGCCAACGGGTTATCCAGACGTTGATGGATTGCTTTCTCTGTTTCTTCTACTAAGCCGAGAGCGGCTTCGGGGTTTTGCAAAACAGTTGAGATATAGTCTCGCACAGAGGCCAAGTCTTGCTCAAACAGGGGAAGATACTGCAAAATGTATTCCGTATCAAACATTAATCCCACCTTTTAACCTCGAAAATACTTCGTTGTGGGTATAGCGGGTGTCGGTCGCGGCGGCAGCGTGGTCTGCTTCGTCTAAAATTCTTTCGGTGTCGTCCGAAATGCGCGTGTTTACCACTCCTTCAACTTCCGAAAATTTATTTCTGCGGTCGGCAACAGGTTTTGTTTGCGTCATGGCAATCACCTCCAAAATTCTCATCAACAAGTTATCATAAAAACCCAGTCCAGTCCAGTATCTGCACAGCGGGTCGCAGCTAAAAGCGTTACTTTTCCGGTTTAGGTATTTTGGCGCAAACCGGAAAAGTAACGCTTTTTTGCCTATATCTCCTTCAGCCGAGCCAGCAAATCCATGGCTTGGCGGGGGGTTATGTCATCTATCTCGATTTTATCAAGGGCGCGGGTTAGTGCCTGCTCTTTTTTCGAGATGGGCGCGGGCTTTGCCTTTTGCGTTGGCTTTTTGGTGATTCCCGTTGCGTTAAATGTCTCCAGCAGCTCATCGGCTTGGGCGATTACCTCTTTCGGAAGCCCCGCAAGCCGCGCTACGTGGATTCCGTAGCTTTGGCCGGCCTCGCCATGGATTAGCTTTCGCAGGAAAACGATGTCGCCGTCCTCTGTCTCCTGCGCGGTAAAGCAGTAGTTTTTTACGCCGGTTAGTTGGCCTTCCAGTTGGGTTAGTTCGTGGTAGTGCGTGGCGAATAGCGTCTTCGCGCTTATTTTTTTTGCGATATGTTCGAGGACTGCCCATGCAATGGCCAGCCCGTCGAAGGTGCTTGTCCCGCGGCCTATTTCGTCCAAGATTACGAGGCTTTTGTCGGTGGCGTTGTTTAGGATATTCGCAACCTCTGTCATTTCCACCATAAATGTGCTTTGGCCTGTGGCTAGGTCGTCGCTTGCACCCACGCGGGTAAAAATGCGGTCTGTCACGGAGATTTCGGCGGCGTCGGCGGGTACATAGGAGCCGATTTGCGCCATAAGCACGATTAACGCGACTTGGCGCATGTAGGTGGACTTACCCGCCATGTTTGGGCCTGTGATTATAGAGAGGTGGTTTTGTTGGCTCAACTCCGAGCAGTTTGGCACAAAGGCGTGGGGGGTGAGCTTTTCCACAACGGGGTGGCGGCCTTCTTTTATTATTATCTGAGAATTATTTGTGATTTGCGGCTTGGTGTAATTATTAATCTCGGCGGCCTCGGCCAGCGACTGAAGCGCGTCGAGGGTGGCGATAATATGCGCGGCAAACTGAATCCGCACCATATCCTCCACCACCTCGCGGCGCAAGGCGTCGTACAGGTCAAACTCTATGGTGATGATTTTTTCGTCGGCGTTTAGCAATGTTTCTTCCAGCTTTTTAAGCTCCTCGGTGACAAAACGCTCGCAGTTTGCCAGTGTCTGCCGACGGATGTAGTGGTCGGGGACTTTCGCGAGGTTTGTGGCGGTGACTTCTATATAGTAGCCGAATACGCGGTTGTAGCGAATTTTTAGGCTGGTTATGCCTGTTTGTTCTTTTTCGCTGGCTTCGAGGTCGGCTATGTAGCCTTGGGCGTTTTGTTTTATGTCGCGCAGGCTATCAAGCTCCGAGTTTATGCCCTGCCTAATCATCCCTCCCTCACGGACAGTCGCCGGAGGAGCCTCGGTGATGGTACGCTCAACTTTTTCAAAAATATCGGGCAAAGAATCATAAGTCCGTCTAATCTCGCAGTTAGCCGCGCTTTTTGTATGTGTCAGAAGCCGCTCAACAGCGGGCAAAAGCTGCAAGCTTGCACGAAGCGTCGCCAAATCCCGCGCCGTGCCGTAGCGCGAGGCCAACCGCGACATTACGCGCTCAAGGTCGTTGATTTCGTGGAGGTATTCGCGCAGCTCTGCGCGTTCTATGGGCATTTGCTTCCACTCACACACGGCGTCCAAGCGGCGTTTTATTTCTTCCGAGTTTATCAACGGAAGGTCTACATAGTTGCGCAAAAGCCGCGCACCCATGGCGGTTTTTGTGTGGTCGAGTACCCACAAAAGCGAGCCTTTTTTGCCATGCCGCGCAGAAGAAGTAAGCTCCAGATTACGCCGCGACGAGCCATCCAAAATCATATGCTGCTGCTGTGTGTAGGTCTTTAGCCGTGTGATTTGCAAAAGCGCGTGCTTCTGCGTATCTGCCAGATACGCCAAAAGCGCGCCCGCAGCGGGGATTTCCGGCGCGTTGTCGTACACGCCAAAGCCCTCCAAATGCAGCGTTCCAAAATGCTCCACCAGCAGCTTAAACGCATTGGTAGGATGAAATGTATACGCCGCAGCAGTAGTGGCCTTTACTCCCGTCACATTTTCGACAACCCGCGTTAAATAGAAATTCTCCGGCAAAACAATCTCCGCAGGGGCAATGCGCGTAAGCTCGTCCAGCAATTTACCTTCGTCAGCTTTGCTCATGGCCGTAGCCATAAAAAGCCCCGTAGTAATATCCGCCGACGCCAACGAAAACCCGTTCTTGTCACTATGTACAGCGGCGATATAATTATGCCGTCCCTCTTCCAACAAATTAGCGTCCGTCACCGTGCCGGGCGTGATAACGCGCACCACGTCGCGCTTTACAATGCCCTTTGCCTGCTTTGCGTCCTCCACTTGGTCGGCCAAGGCCACACGATAGCCTTTTTCGATAAGCTTTGCGATATACCCATCCACCGCGTGGGCAGGCACACCACACATAGGCGCACGTTCCTCCTGTCCGCAGTCACGTCCCGTAAGCGCGATATCAAGCTCCTTAGCCGCAATCTTAGCATCCTCGAAAAATATCTCGAAAAAATCCCCCAACCTAAACATCAAAATAGAATCCTTATGCTTAGCCTTTATCGAAAAATACTGCTCCATCATGGGGGTAAGCTTTGGCATGGGAAACGCTCCTAGTCTGTAAGTTTATGTGCGAATGGTTTCTGCAAATTTGAGTAGCTTTTTTTCATTTTCTCTCGAAGCGCATAGAACATTTTACCGTACGGGCAAGCACTGTCTGTCGAATCAAAATCGAAAGTGAATTTAAAATAATTTAACACATCCAGCCCAAGCAATAAGCTAAGATTAATCGTATCGGAAGACAGTATAAAATCGTGCTGTATTTCATATCCGCCTATATTAAGGCGCATACCGGGGAGCTTGTATACGTCTGCTCTTTCGCCGTTTGCCATTATGGGTTTTTCCTTCTCCGACAAAATAAGCTTATTTGTGTTTATGAAATCTTCTGTATATCCCAGCTCTTTTATCAATGTTTCCTTTGGGATAGTTGTGCGTGTTGCGCCCGTATCTACGAGAAAGGGGAATTTCGGCATGGTTTTTCCGTTTGTATGGGCTAGTGCGATATAAATGTACGCAACCCCGGAGCGTTCCAACGGAATGGCTTTCATAGAAAGCCTCCCAAAATAGGGCGTAAGTTTTCTCCTTGCAGCGTTATTGTTTCGCCTGCTGTGCTTTCTTTTTCTGCGTAGGGGTATAGGTCTTCTTTTTTTGCGCTTGTGTAAAGTGCCTTACCTGTGTGTACGCCTGTTTCGTTATTCATTTTTATTATGCGAACAAGGATGTAATCGTCGGGGTATGTTTCCCCGATTTTCATAAAACTCATTTCGTTTGTGTCGTTTATTTTTTGAGCCATGAGAGTTACCTCCTTTGCTTGATTATATCATATCTTTTGCAACGCAACACGGTCTTCGCCGTTTTCCAATTTTATTATACCACAATGTTTAAAGCCTTGGCGGGCTAACATACTAAGCATGGGTGCATTATCCTCATGTGTATCTATGCGAAGATTTGGAATTTGCCCAAAGCACCAGTTTATACAAAATGCACCCGCGCCTTTTGCGTTGTCTACGTTCATTCGGGCGATACGGTGGATTACACCGTACGGCTCGTCGTTTAGCCACGCGCCGTTTATCTCCATGTACGTAGGGTCGGGCTTTGTCGTAAAGAAAAACACGGCGATAGGCTTGTCATCCTCACCGACACATACATAACTGTCTCCGTTTTTTATGTCCGCCTCTACGACTTCCTGCGGCGGGTGGTTATTTTTCCACTGGGTTGGGTTGCCGCTTTCTCGCATAAATTGGCGTGCGCCTTCGTAGATTTCTTCTATTTGCGGCAGGTCTGTCGGCTTGGATTTTCTTATTTTCATGTTCTTGATTTTCAAGCCATCACCCCACTCACATAAAACGTCTTGGCCGCGTCAATTCGCACTTGCACTACTTCCCCCGTCGTCACTTCCCGCTCTGCCGTAAAATGCACCAATGTATGGTCGTCCATTCTCCCCTTGCAAGCACGGCTTTTGTCGTGTGTCTCTTCTTCCACCATAACATCAAACACTTTCCCGACCTTCCCATCATTTATCTCCGTCATAATCGGGTAAAGCTCCGCCGTTAGCCTATCAAACCGCTCATTAGCCATCTTGCGCGGTATCAAATCCTCTCGCTCCGCCGCAGGTGTTCCGCTGCGCTTGGAATAAATAAACGTAAACGCCCCGGCAAATCTCACCTTGCGCACCACATCCAGCGTATCTTCAAAATCCTCATCGGTTTCCCCGGGATATGCCACTATAATGTCGGTGCTTATCGCCACGCCGGGTACTTCTGCCTTTAGTCTCTCCGCCAGCGCGATATACTCCTCCTTGGTATACTGCCTGTTCATGTCGGCC
>WQRQ01000036.1 GCA_009786685.1 Defluviitaleaceae bacterium | reverse complement strand
ATAAAGTCCGATTAGTTTGGTTTGTATGTCCATACTTCCAAATTATCACTTTTTCCGCCGTTTGTCTTTATTTTCCTACATTAAACCCTTGATTCGCATTAAAAACAGGGAAGTTTACTGCAACCTTTTCCCATACAATTAAAGACGCTTTTGACATCCGAACCGACAGTGATTATCAAGATTTCTACACTCTTTCTAAAGCCGAAGTTGAGCAGCAAATAGAAAACGCAAGGCATTTTTTGAATGCCGCCCGCGAATATATTTATACTTTTTCGGAGTAATGGGATTAGCCCCAACGAAATCAAACTTTTCAGATGCTATTAAAAGGACGCTTTTTCAGCGTCCCTAGGGTAGGCATTTCTGGGCTATTGCGCCGTTTAAGCGTATTTTTGGTTCTGGTTATGTTTTGGCTAATATTTCCATGTTTGCCTCCGCAAGTCGTATTACTGACGTACCTGTCCGACATTCCCGTAATCTCTACGGTAGTGTCGGACAGTATTATTTTACTTACATATTTTTGAATGACCTCACGAGGGCTACCCTCGTCTGAAAGCAAAGCCTCGGCATCCTTGCTGAGTTCCGCAATTAAAGCGCCACTGTCAATTTCCTTGTCTGTGGTGCGGTCAATGGTACGCAGTGTTTCATTAAGTGCCTGTTTTTGATTTTCCAACTCCTTCAGCTTCTCACGAGCCATTTCGGAGTCAAGCCCGGTCATTATGGCATTTAAAAGATTGCTGGCTTTTGTGGTCACGTCCACCAGCTCTTTATTTATGGAGTTGGTTTTTTCTACTTTGTCACCGGCTACGCCGGATGCGATTTCAATAATCTTGTCGGCCGTTCTTTCGATAAACTCTTGGCTGAGTAGTTCTCGCTTGAGGATAGCAACCACCAACGCCTCCAGCTCATTCCCGTTTATGTTTTGGGCATCACACGATTTTTTGTTGTGCTTGGCTGAACAGATATAATATTCCCCCTCATATCGCCGCTGATATTGCCCCATCAATAAAAACGTGAATATTTTTGTCAAAACTGATATAATAACGAACTTAAAACAAATGCACCAAATGCAACCGCTGAAGAGCAATACGGGCGTTCGAAGTAATATTTTATCGAAGAAGCCGACGAGTGGTTTAAAAATAACTTGTATTTTCCAAGCAAACTGTTAAAATGTAACACAAACGAAATATAAGGGGTTGCTACCATGCCTAATGCCGAATATGCACAAGGCTCTGTAATTTGCAGTGCGGGTGAGCCGTTTCGTCAGCTAATGATTATCACAAAGGGGAATGCACAAACCTCGTTTTGTGGGCAGACATTTACGCTTGGCCAGGGTGACATGATTGGATTAAACGCACTTTTGGAGGGCAGCCACAGTCTTACATACACTGCGGCTACAGCGGTTACTATTTTTACGCTTCCATATGAGGATATTTCTTCGTTGGAGGCTCTTTTCCGTGAGAAGGAAGATATTGCAAACGTGGTGGTTAACTCCATGGTGCGGCAGCTTGCGACGTATTTAGAACACCACGGCTCGCTAAAAAGCGAGGCGGTAAACGTATACGAAACCGTAACATCAATACATCCGCAGTACGAAAAAATGTGCGAAACCTTCGGTTACACCGCAAAAAAGCTACCCATGCTAACCACGGTAGTAGAGCCAACCGAAGTAGACGAGCTATCGTCGTGGGTAAACGAATATTACAAGGGAATCAGCGAGCTTGAGCCGCCTGTTATAAAGGCCTTTTTCTCTAAATTCGGAATCTCGTTTGGCTTTATGCAATTTGGCTCGGAGGAGCTTGCACGGTCGCTTAGCGCGATTAAACATTACCAACAGTATCTGGAGAGCGTTTCCAAGGTGCTGCTAAACCCTGCGGGCTTCGATTTGCTTTCGCTTTTCACGGAGCTTCATATTGAGGCGGCTACTATTTCCGGTGGCGACGCGTCGGTGACTGCGGCAATTACCCCGCTAATTTCTACGCTTTCCAATATGCGATATATCGAAAAAGACAAGCTGCAAGCACGTCTTGCCACATATAACGAACATTTGGCAGCCAGCCGAGGCGGAAACAAGCCCGTAAACACAGGCGGCGCGGAAAAACAAAACCTGCAAGACTCAGTAGGCATTATCATAGCCTACGCAGGCTTACCCGAAGACGACGCAAATAAATTTGCGCGCATAGTACAGGAATACACAAAGCTAACAGACCGCGGCAGCTCCGAAGACGTGGCACATCGCCTTCGCCGCGAGCTTACAAATATGTTTAACGAAATTTACAAAGCGGTTTTCCTAAACAGCTTAAAAGACCCTGCAATCCCCACGATTGTGAAGATGTTCTTAAACTTCGGCTATGTGGACGCCGCGCTTGCGGGTCACGAAAACGCCGACTATCTGTACTCCATAGCCGACTCCATCGGCGGCGACCCTGCTCGCGGTATCTACACCGCGTACGAGTGGCTTATGGCCGTATACCAAGGCAAAAAAGAGCCATGCCGAAACGAGTTTGACATGGACTACACCGCCTACGTGCTTGACCTCAAGCAGCAAAAACGCTTCGATGATAAAGAGGAGCAACGTCTGCTTAACGACAAAATGGGCAAGCTAATGTTCGAAATCGACCAGATTTTCCCGATTGTAAACAAGCTTACCTTCGGGCGGATTACCACGTTTTGTCCCGTGCTTTCCGATAACAACATCCAGCGTGGGCTGGAGGCCTCGCTTATCACGCCGGATTCTATCTTCGAATCACTAAAAGAAATCCGTGACATAGATTTCGGCGCGTATTTCCGAGAAACCGCATACACCAACCCGGAAATAGGAATCAACAGAGAATCCGTAAACGTAGAAATCCTACCGGAAGTAATCCTAATGCCAAACGTAGGCGTACGCGGCATCATGTGGCAAGAAATTGAAGGCCGCAAGCGTACAACAAAGGCGCGTATGTTTGCGCCGTTATTCCTGTTGATTGACCTAAAGCCGTTACTTGTACGCCTCACTGGCGAGTTCCGTTGGGAAATGTGTAAGCGCGTACAGGGCTCTCGCTGGCAAGATATCACCGAGCCATCCCTCACCAGCGAATACAGCGACTACCTGCAATTCTACCGCACAAACCGCGACCTCTCCGCCGAGATAAAAGCCGACGTAAAACAGCAGCTAACCCGCGCCCGCAACAACTATAAGGCCGTGTTTGTAGCAAACTACACCGACTGGATTTTGGCAGAAGCAAACGGCTCGCCACGCCTAAACAAATTTGCACGCAAGCTGCTTATGACATACTGTACCTTCGCCGCGCCCATTCGCGAAAACCTCGTGCAAAATCCACAATACGCCGAGCCGCTAAAACGCTTTAATTTCCAGATACAACAGCGCGAGCATCACCTATCCCGCGTAATCCAAAAGCTAAAACAAACAGGCCACGAAGTCCCCAAAGAATTAGTCGCAGAAATTGAGTTTGTAAAAAAATAATGCAGCTACCAAAAAACGTACAAAAAATCATAACCACGCTGGAAGCCGCAGGCCACGAGGCCTTTATCGTAGGCGGCTGCGTGCGCGATATTATCCGAGGCGTAACGCCAAAGGATTGGGATATCGCCACGTCTGCCGTGCCGAGTGAGGCTAAGGCCTTGTTCCCGCGCTCCGTGGACACAGGCATAAAGCACGGCACGATTACAGTCCTTTTCGGAAATGAACACTACGAAGTAACAACCTACCGCATAGACGGAGAATACCTCGACAATCGCCGTCCCCAAGCGGTGATTTTTACCACAAAAATAGAAGAAGACCTAAGCCGCCGCGATTTTACGGTTAATGCGATTGCATACAACCCAAATCGCGGCTTTGTTGACCCCTTCGACGGGCAAGGTGACATAAAGTGCGACATAATCAAATGCGTAGGCGACCCAAAAAGCCGTTTTGGCGAAGACGCCCTACGAATGCTGCGAGCCATACGCTTTGCAGCAGTGTTGGGCTTTAAAATCAACGAAAGCGCACTGTCAGCCATAGGCGCATTAAAAGAAAACATGCGCGACATAAGCGCGGAACGTATCCGCGAAGAGCTCTGCAAGCTACTAAACGGCGCGTACCCCAAAGCCGCAAAGCTACTACAAACGACAGGTCTTATGTACTATGTGCTACGCAACCGCGAGTATGGTGGCGACTTGGATAAAGTGATTACGCAATTATCATCAACAGAAAACATACGCCTGGCATTATTCTTTTCATGGGCGCAAGACTGCGAAGAAATCCTACGCGACCTACGTTTCGACAACAAGACAATAAAAACAGTGTCGCAATATGTAAAATTTCTCCCCCAAGAGATCCCGCTATGCCGCTACGAAATAAAAAAAATACTACGCATAATGCCGCCACAAAATTTCGAAGAGCTACTACAGCTAAAAGAAATCAACTCCCCATCCCCCATCCATAAAAAACTCCGCGCCGAAGCCCACGACATCCTACAAAAAAACGAATGCTACACCCTACGCGACTTAGCCATAAACGGCGACGACCTGGCCGCCGCAGGCCACCCCAAAGGCAAAGCCATGGGCGAAAAGCTGGAAGCCCTACTAAACGCCGTAATGCGCGACCCCGCCCTAAACACAAAGGAGCAGCTCCTATGCCTGTGATTAACAAGCACGAAGCAGGCCAACAAGGCCAAACCCAAGCCGAAAACCACCTGCTCGCCAAAGGCTGCAAAATCCTGGCCAAAAACTACCGCGTCCGCACAGGCGAAATAGACCTAATAGTCCGCGACGGCTCATATATAGTATTCGTAGAAGTAAAATACCGAGCCACCACAACCCACGGCTCACCCGCCGAAGCCGTAGGCATAAAAAAGCAGCAAAAAATAATACGCACCGCAATGTTTTACATCACACAAAACAAGCTCGACAACCAAGACTTCCGCTTCGATGTGGTCGAGGTGCTTGGGACGACGGTAAACCATATTGAAAATGCGTTTGGGTTAAATTAACCTAATGTTATTTAATGATATGATTCAAACTTTTTTTTGACATATTCATGCAGTTGCGTTTTGAAATCAGCTAACGAATCAAGTGTTGCAAAGGCTCTCCCATCAGACAGTTTTAGTTCTGTGCTGTTGGCAAGGAGCCATGCTCCGTTTATTGAAAGCATAAACCCGTTAAAGCAAATCTCTACCAATTCATCAATGGATATTTCGCCAAAATATCCACGAATAAACGACTCGTCATAATTTGCCGAAAGAGCAATCGTCATGTGTTCAATGCAAGCAGGCGCAAGAATAGAGTCAGCAAAATCCAAAAGATATGCCTCACCATTTATACCATACAAAACATTGCACAAATCAAAATCCCCATGACAAAACACTAAATCGTCTTTGTTTAAACCGAGAGAAAATATATGCTCTTTTCGTTCATTGAGATACTTTTCACCAAAACCGAGGTCAATCAGCCAACCAACATAGTCCCCCTCTGCAGAGCCTATACAATCAAACTCATTGAACGGTTCGCAAGCGGCGTTAAGTTTATCGGAAATTTTACGCAACTTCTGCCCTATGGCATATTTCTCGTCCGAACTCATACTGTTGAAAATTTCTTTTAATTCCACTCCGTCAATAAACTCACTTATGATATAAGGAAACTCGTATTTATCTTTGATAATGCCGCTTGCGTATATTTTTGGCACTGAAACACCAAGCGATAAAGCCCTTGCGTGCCCAAATAACTCTGTTTTGTATACACTCTCGGAGTTATGCCGGGATTCTTTCGGGGCAAAAATTTTTACAATCAAATTTCCGACTTTGTATACGGCGTTGGCACTTGGCTTAGTGTTTGAAATGTCACCGGTTGGCAAAGATTCTTGGGTTAAAATATGCTTAATTAAGGGTTTGAAAATATCCAACTGTTGGCAAATACGCCCCCACGATTCTTCACCGTCAATAGTTTCCGTAAATAATTGATTTTTCAAGTGTAGACACCTCAAGATATAAATTTTGCACACGTACCGCATTTGTTGTGGTGCATAAGTGCGCTCTCCACAGCGCACATCATTATTACATAGGCGTTTTCTTTTGTACAGATTTTTGCAATTAGTTTTTATGGTACAATTACAGTGCGAATGTTAAGCTATGCCATATTGAAAATGCGTTTGGGTTAAATTAACGATATATTTTCCGCTATATTTATTGTATACTGCAAAAAAGGAAAATTAAGAAAGTGACGTGATAATATGCACGCAACAATGAAAACAGCGGAGTTTATGCGTTCTATGGTTCCAGTATCGCGATTTAACAAAGGCGAAGCGGCTAAAATTTTTGATGAAGTTTCAAGGGCAGGTATTAAAATTGCCGTAAAAAATAACAAGCCCGCCTGTGTACTGCTTTCGCCGGAAAAATACGAAGCCATCATGGAAGAGCTTGAAGACTTAGAATTGATGATGGTGGCAGAAAAAAGACTTGCAGAAGATAGCCCAACCTATTCTCAAGATGAGGTCATGCAAAGGCTCGGCATTACGCAGTCCGATATAGACGCAGCTGAAGATGTGGAGATAGCGTGATGTCTTGGGTAATAGAGTATCACAAAAAGGCTGAAAAAGATTTGGCTGTGCTAAACAACACTGTGAGTACACGGGTAATTAAGGCCATTCTTAAAGTTTCGCAAAATCCCTTGCCGCAATCGGAAGGCGGATACGGCAAACCTCTCGGTAATAAAAAGTCATCCAAACTAGCAGGATGTATGAAAATAAAGCTCAAAAGCATAGGTATAAGAGTTGTTTATCAGTTGATAAGAACGGATGCGACTATGAAAATCATCATAATTTCAGTAAGAGACAATGATGAGGTATACAAGGAAGCCGAACATCGTATTAAACTAAATCAGCGATAAACTCCTCTTCTCGTGTGCGGTTATGTGCGAGTGCGTTTTTTGTTTGGGTTATTTGATTTTCCAGTTGTGTGTGTAGGCGTTCTGTTTTTTTCAGGACGTCTTTTACTTGTCGGGCGTTGTCAGATATTTTTCCGTGTACGGAAATGTCTGTGAATATGTTATCAAACCAAAAATCTACGGCGCGTTGCCCGGAAGAAATCTCGCGTAAGTCGGCCAGTTTAATTTCGGATGTGCCGGAGACGCCTTTCAGCACGTTTTCCAGCTCTCGTAGCTGTGATGACAGCGTATGGACATGCTTTTCTGCCTCGTCCACATGAGAATACTTCATCGCGTGTGTAAGTATGCCGCCCCTTGAAAGAAAATCCCATGTAGCCCAGTTTTTCGCGCTGGAAAATGACTTAACCTCAACCTTTGCCGTAGAAATCACACGAAATGCAGATTGGCGGGCTTCTACGAGCTTTGTTAATTGGACTACCAGTTTGCTGTGTTCTTGCTCGATTTCGGTATATTTTTGGCCGTTGTACGACGCACATGCGGCAAGCTTTGTACGCAGGTTTTGCATCTCTGTGTCGTATGAGGTTTTTGCAAGCTTTAGCTCGTCGATTCTTTTGCTAAGCTCGTCACGGTCGCTTTCCAGATTTTGCAGATGAGTTACCGCCTTGTCGTATTCCAGCTTTGCATGGATTTCTTCTTGCTGCTCTTTTTCCAAGCGGTCTTCCAGCTTGCCCAAAAGAGTAAAAAGAAATGCGGAAAACGACGAGTTTTCCAGCCTTTCTACGTCGGCGGCTTCTTTGCTGTGGGCGCGGCGCGATTTGTCTACGTCTTTTTCCGCCTCGACAATCATATTTTCCAACTGCTCCATATTACTTTCCAGCGCGGGTAAAGAAAGCACTTTATCGCGTAATTCGTTCCACTCCATAAAATCCCTCCAAAAATAATTTTTATAGCGCAATTATAATGCGAATGTTAAACTATGTACATATCTTACAGCGAATTAATTCGAAATCCGTCCCGTCTGTCGCGGCAAAATCGCGAAAAACACGGTTTTTCGCCGCCGCTCCGCCGGGACGGTTTCTCATTGAATTCGCTATAACAAAAGGAGCGATATAAATGATTAACGTAGCAATCATCGGTTGCGGAAATATTTCCGGGGCGCACATAGCCAGTTACCTCAAATTTTCGGACAGGTGTAAAATCGTGGCACTCGTAGACATTTTCCCTGAGAAAGCGGAGGCGTCCAAGGTAAAATACAGCCTAACCGACGCGCAGGTTTTTGCGTCACACGAAGAAATGCTGGCTTCCGACCTACAAATCCACCTGGCCTCAAACTGCACCCCGCCCTACGTCCACGCAACCATTGCCATCAACTGCATGAACAAAAAAATCCACGTCCTCGTAGAAAAACCAATGGCAACCTGCCTAAAAGAATGCGACGAAATGCTGGAGGCCGAAAAGCGCAACGGCGTAATCCTATCCTGCGGTGCGCAAAACCGCTACCTTAACATGATAAGCAAGTTAAAATCCCTGGCCGACAGCGGCATAGCGGGCAAGGTACGCTGCGCCCACGTAGAATCCCTATGGTGGCGCGGTCACTGCTACTACGACCTATGGTGGCGCGGAACATGGGAAAAAGAAGGCGGCGGCCCAACCCTAAACCACGCAGTCCACCAGATAGACATGATAAACTGGATACAAAAAGAGCTGCCCGCAGAAGTCACCGCAGTCCTATCCAACGTAATGCACGACAATTCCGAATGCGAAGACCTATCCTTCGCCATCCTAAAATACGCCGACGGTGCGCTCGGCTCTGTCACAAGCTCGGTAGTTCACCATGGCGGCGAGCAGAGCATTGTACTGCAATGCGAAAACGCAAAAATAGCCGCCCCGTTTTCGGTAGCGGCCGAAGTATCAAAGCCAAACGGCTTCGGAGAGCCAAACAAGGCTCTTGAAAAAGAAATCACCGACAAATACAATGCCCTACCCAACCGCTCCCACGAAGGCTTTGACGGCCAAATAGACAACGTACTCGGCGCGATAGAAACAAACACTCGCCCACTAATCACAGGCGAGGACGGCAGAAAAACAGTTGAGCTAATCACAGCAATCTACAAATCCGGCTGCCTAAAGCAAACCGTTTCCCTGCCACTTTCCAAGGATGACGAATTCTATCAATTCGAAGGAATCCTAAAGCACGCCACCCGATTCTACAAAAAAACAAAGTCCGAAACAAATCTGGGCGACGGAGAAATCACCCTCGGCAACTACAAAAAATAATTACCGCCGACGAGCCATCATAACAAAACGAAGCAACTGCGCAAGCGACACCGCGAGCGCGGCTACATAGGTAAGAGCGGCGGCATTAAGCACCTTTTTAGACCCCTCGATTTCGAAGGCGGTGAGCATGGCATTGCCTTCTAGGGCGGCGACGGCGCGGTTGCTTGCGTTAAATTCCACGGGCAGGGTAACAAGCTGAAACACCACTACCGTACTAAACAGGATAATTCCCAAATACATAAGCCCAAGCGCACTCATAAAAAACCCGATTAAAATAAGCGGTATGGCAAGCTTAGACCCGGTATTTGTTATCGGAATAATCGCCGCACGCACCTTCATGGGCGAATACCCATGCGCGTACTGAATCGCGTGTCCTGCCTCATGCGCGGCAACCCCAACGGCGGCGACGGTAGCCTCATTATAAACGCTGTCAGAAAGCCTAATCACATTGCCCCTCGGGTCAAAGTGGTCGGTAAGATGGCCGGGCGTTTTTTCAATCCGCACATCGTGGATACCCTCTCTCCGTAAAATCTCCGCAGCGGCCTGCGCACCGGTGATTCCGCTCGTAGTGCGCTCCTTCGAAAACTTGTCAAAGTTGCCCTTCACCTTAAACTGCGCCCAAAGCGTAAACAAAAACGCGGGCACAACCAACACAAAAAACAGCGGGTCAAAACCCAGCATAAATCCTCCCATTTTCAATACCTCCTTAGTTTGTACCAAAATGCGAAAACATTAACCTCCTCTGTCGCTGTCGTCGGTAAATGTTTTCAGCATTTGGTATATCTATTACATCATACCATAATATACGCGCAAATATGTACAAAGTTTGTATTTATTGGGAAGAATCGGGGGTAAGCGGACGCAGCAGTGGTTTAGCCCGTGCGTTACTTTTCCTGTATAGATGTTTTTGAATTAAGCGTTCCGGCCCTTATGGTTGCTGGGCCGGTCGGGATTCACCTCCCCCATATCGCAGACACAGCATATGGAACTTAGTGCCCAGTTTGTTGCGCTGTCGGGACAATAACAACTCCAGTTGCCGCAATGCACACACTTAGATGGTGGCGAAAATTTTCCACCTGCAAATTTATACTCCATACCGCAGGTATTGCAAAAGACCGTGTTGTTATCACTCATGGCGGTAAAGCCTTTGCTTTTACAGGAAATGCATATGCAGTTAGGTAGCGGGTTAGCTGATGATTCCATTCAAAAACTCCTTAATGTATAGCGAAATCAATGAGAAACCGTCCCAACGGGATGGATTTAGAATTATTTCGCTGTAATCGGCAACATCCACGGGGGAAGCCTTCCACGGCACTCCCCGCCGTGGGTTGCCTATATTAAAAAGATACGTAGGGAAGGCAGAAAAATCCTGCCATCACCTACGCACATTGGGTATCAAAATAAAAATAATACATGCCCACACACTACAAGATTAATAGGAACTGATTCTTGAAACATAGCATAAAAAATGATAAACTGTTTCGGTAGTGGTGGGTTTTACCCATGTGTGGTAGGTGATGTTTCTGGTATCCCTACACTCGCCGCTAGGTGCTTCGGAACACTTAGCGGTCGCTACGTTCCCGTAGCTTAACGCATTTTAACATGTTTTACCTTACATTTGCAATAGAGTTTTAAACTATGATTATTTACCCGCATAGTTGCCGTGTTTGATGCCTATTCCATTTCTTGTAATGCCATAATTTTTCCTTTATTGTTGTAGCAGTATTGGTATGGAAATTTTCGGCTTTTGGCTTCTTCTGATAGTTGCTCTGTTGCTTGCATGGAGTTTCTTATTCGGGATAGTGTAAAATCCCAATTGTTGGTTACATTTGCTCCCAAGAGTATGTGGTCTTTTAACTCGCCCTCAAAAGGCACGGCCAGTGCAACAACATTTTCCAGGATGTGGCCGCCTATGTTTATTTTGTTTAGTATGCATAGGTTTGCTTCGCCTTTGTATCCGCCTACGCTGGTTAGCATGGTTTGGTTTAGCATTTTTCCGTACCCGTCTACTAACGATTTGTGGACAATTGTATTAAATGCGCCGGTATCTATCATCACATTTATTTTGTCGCTGTACATATTTTTGCGATTATCCCATAAATCAGCTTCGAATACATATCTGTAGGGTCTTTTGGGGTTGAGCTTAACCGAGAAGCTCGACATGAAGATTTCCCCCTCGCTCTTTGCACCCGTATATTACTTTTGCATTAGAATTAAACTCGTCCATAGCAATTTCTGATAGCGGATAGCGAAGCTCATCCCTGCCATCCGCAGACGCCACAAGGTAGCCGCCATCCCATGGGTTGTCTGTGCCGATTAGGCTTACAAGCACCCATTTGCCGGTAAATTCTTGGTCTACTTCTTCTTCTGTTATAAAACGAGTGCCATCGTATCTGATTATGTCCATGGTTGCCTCCTTATTTTCATCGGCTTGTTTAATATATCATACCATAATTTACGCGCAAGTTTGTGTAAATTTGGGGCGTAGGGTTTTACTCTATCTCCGGGGACAGGGTGCGGAAAAGGTCGCATTCGAAGAAATCCGCTATGTTTAGGTCTAGGCCGTCGCATAGTTTTTTTATTGTTACTATGTTCACATCTCGGCGTTGCGGCTGTAACATACTGTAGACGGTTGATGGCGTTACGCCTGACAGCCTAGCGAGTTCTGTGTATGAGATGTTGCGTTCTTCGCATATCTGCTTAAAACGCTCTGTTATGACGTCTTTTATTTTCATTTATGCACCAGCTTTGTCGGATGAATTCTAGTAAGTATACAGCCCATTATATAACCGCTCATACGCACTAGCGTATACGCACTTGCGTATTTTGCCCTATTATGCTAAACTTATTCTCTGTGAAAGGAGAGAGTATATGAATTTACAATCTAACCCTTTGTCTCTTTGCATATGCATTTCATGTAAAAACCAAGGATTTACGGCGATGTCGGATAATAATACAGTTTTTTGCAACACATGCGGCATGGACTATAGATTTGCGGGTGACGGTATCTCCCCTCCGACCAAGTGTATCGCTTGCGGAAACTGGAGTTGCTACTGTCCCGACCAAGTATCAAATTGGAAATTAGGCTCTCATTGCTGTGTCTGCCAAGCCGATATCAGCTCTACCCCGGGGTAGAAGTGATGTATGATTTCCACGTAAGTCATCCCTAAGTCCAGCAGGGCGCGGACACCATTTTGGCTTTTGCCAACGCCATGACCGTTTCCGCCGCCGTAGAAGGTTACGGACTCTAGGCGGTCAGATTTTGCGCAGCGGTGTATCTCCATCGTAAAAAACGCGCTGGGAAGAAGGGACAACCGTCCCGACGTAGTACCATCGTGACGCATAACAGGGATTTCGCGGGGGTTAAGAAGCGTACGAATATTAAACTCCGTTTGTACAACGGCATTGGCCTTGTCGCCATAGAAAATCATTTCCATGATATTTCCGCCCTGTCCGCGACGGGTTACACGAAGGTTTTGCAGCTCACCGATTGTGGCACGGTTGCCCGATACATATACAAGCGCGGGGTTTACGTCGCGCCGTGCGGCAAGATTTTGGTTAATACGCTCAGAAAGCTCGTCTGTCGTCATTGTCACATGCCAGCGAAACCATGGGAATTCGCGGTCGAAGGCAGGGATGTCCGTACTGCGAAAAAACGCTGCTGCAGCCTCCTCGGTACGAAGGTCGCCCGGGTGTGGCGCACTAGCCAAAAACTGCGCACCGGCCCGCAAAAATCGCGGCGTATACGCCGGAAATTCCGCACCGTTCGCCCAAACCTCTCCAAAATTAGCCGTTGTCCCACCCGACGTAGAAAAATAATTTGCCAAAGCAATCTCGCCGTTATACATAAGCACCAGCCCGCTAGTAGCCCGCACCGCCTCGATAGAAACCTCATTTTCCGGAATATTATTATAAACTTGGCTCATTACAGAATCATCCACATGCGCCCCAAATTCCCGAAAGCGATTCTGCTGCATTTGGTGCAGCGCAAAGCTACGCGCCGTCACCGCCTGCACCATAGACGCCTCCACACCAAAAAACGAAGGCATTTCACTGGGAAGCACCGCATACAAATACTCCTCCAGCGGAAGCTCATTTACAATAGTAAACCCACCATCGACCCGCGTAATATCAAACGTACCACGATACCGCGGATACGCCCCTCCCACCCAATTTCGCCCAAGCCCCACAATCACCAGCCTGTCATTAGGATTAGCCACAGCCACATGATGACTACCCCGCGCCCTAAAAACCTCACCCGCACTAAACCTCTGCTCACTCCCGCCACCCCGCACATAAAAAGCTCCCGTACCTGTAATCTCCACCCGCTCATGCACAAGCCCCTCAAACCCCGACGTCCCAATAAGCACCCTAATATAAGTCTCATCAGACGCCTCCAACCACGCAGGCTCATACTCCAGCCACCCAACAACAGGCAACCTACCCCCAACCTCCTCACGAGAACACCCAACAAAAACCACAAAAACCAAACAAGCCAAAATAAAAATCCGCACAAAAATACCTCCTATGAATGGGGTCAAGGGGACGCGTCCCCTTGTGGGTGTGGGCAAAGCCCACGGTTTTAATCCTTCAACTCAATTAACACGCAACAACACCCTACCGCCGCGATTAACCAGCTCCCCGGGTATCGGGAACTGCTCAAGGATGTTTTCGCCGTTGCCTGTTATGTCGTGGGTTAGGTTGGATTCTTTTAGGATTTTTAGGGCTTCGGCTTTTGGTAGTCCTCGGATGTCGGGTACTGTTACGGGTGCGCCTTCTTGTTCTTCTTCCGTTACATATAGGGGGGTAACGCCGAGATACGGCAAAACATTCTCCAGCAAAAGCTGCATTATCGGGCCTGTTACCTGTCCGCCGTAGTACGTGCCTTTTGGCTCATCAACCAATACCAACGCAACCACCGAAGGCGCGTCGGCGGGGGCAAATGCCATGATGGATGAGATGTATTTTCCGCTGCCGCGTGGCAGTTTTTGCGAAGTAGCTGTCTTCGCGCCTACGCGATAGCCGGGGATGTATGTGCGTTGTCCCGTTCCGACAGAAACTACGGATTCCAGTACAAAGCGCATGGAATCGCTAACTTCGGAAGGTATAATTTGCTCGCCTCGGGGTGGTGCAAATTCTTGTACTACATGTCCTTCTTGGTTTAGAAGGCGCATTCCGATATGTGGCGTAATGCGGTAACCGCCGTTTATTACTGTTGCGGCGGCAGAAACAAGCTGCAACGGTGTAATCGTTAGGCTTTGGCCAAAGGACATGGTGGCAAGCTCCACGGGTCCCATTTTGTCGGCGTCGTACATGATACCTACGGCCTCGCCGGGCAAATCAATTCCTGTTTTTTCGTGAAAGCCAAAGCGAAGCAGATAGTCATGGAAAAGCTCCGCCCCAAGCTGCTCACCAATCGCCATAAATACGGGGTTGCAGGAGTTTTGTACGCCCTGTACAAAGGTCTGCGCCCCGTGGGAGCGTGGGCTTCGCCAGCACTTTATCTGCCGTCCGCCCACGGTAACACTCCCCCCGCAAGAAAACGGCGAATCCAGAGTAACAACACCCTCTGCAAGCCCCGCCGCCGATGTCACGATTTTAAAAGTAGACCCCGGCTCATAAGTATCGTTAATCGCAAAGTTACGCCACATGCGGTTAAGCTCGTTCATCTGCTGCTCGTTGGAGAAGGTATGCCAAACGGCCGAAAGCTCGGGACACTGAATCGTAAAAGGGTCGTTCAAATCGAAATCGGGCTTGTTAGCCAGCGCGTAAATTTGCCCGTTCATGGGATTCATAAGAATAATTACGCCACGTGCCGCGTCCTTCTGCTGCACAAGCAATTCGATTGCCTGTTCCGCGTAGGACTGCAAAACCGCGTCCAGCGTAAGCACAAGATTAAGCCCATCCACCGGCGGAATCCGATATTGCCGCGACCCGTCCAAATGCCGCCCAGCAACATCCGTCTCCGTAAGAATCCGCCCGGGCGTCCCCATCAAAAACCCGTCGTATTTAGCCTCCAGCCCAATGATTCCCTGATTATCCCGCCCCACAAAGCCAATAACCTGCGACGCAAGCGACCCAAAGGGATACACCCGCCTAATATCTTCATCTATGACAACGCCTGGCAAATCCAAAGCGCGTATGCGGTCAGCGACTTCCGTATCCACCTGCTGCGCCACACGTACCAGCGCGACGCGGCGCGAGATTTTTTCGTACACGGCGGCTTCTTCCAATTCAAGTTCTCGCGCAAGTACACGCGCCGTGGCTTGTATGTCCTTCATCTGCGCGTAAATTACACTCACGCCCGATACCGTTTCCGTTACCGCAAGCCCTATCATATTCCTGTCGTAGATACTTCCGCGATTAGGCCGTATCAGCCTATCCCGCGTTTGCTGCTCAAACGCCATAGCCTGTAATTCTTCTCCGCGCACCACCTGTATGTACAAAACCCGCACAAAATACAGCGCAAGCACCGCCTGAATTATAATCATCACATAAAAAGCCTTCTTGCGAATATTCAAAGAAGTTTTTGACACGTCGCTCACCTCATAAATAATTTATGAAAAAACAGTCAACACTATGCGTGGTGATAAAAATGATGAATTTCCGAACAGACTTGGCTCTGGAAATGCGCGAAAACCAAGAAGGCGAAATCCCGGGCGTAGAAGTAACAATAGAAGAGGACGAAACCCAAGGCATAACAGTAACATGGGTAAGCATAGAAACCGCCGAAGGCGCAACCACAATGCAAAAGCCGATAGGCAACTATGTAACGCTGGAAGCCCCTGTAATGAAAGAAAACGACCCCCAAATCCACGAAGAAATCGCAAAAATCCTAGCCAAAAAACTGGGCCGCCTACACAAACTGGAAGAAAACAGCGTAATCCTAATAGTAGGCCTGGGCAACAGAAACGTAACCCCCGACGCACTCGGACCCCAAGTCTGCGAAAAAATCCTGGTAACCCGTCACCTCGGGGACGAAGTACCGCATGAGCTAAAAGGCAAGCTCCGCGCAGTAAGCGCGTTAGCCCCCGGCGTAATGGGCATAACAGGCATAGAAACAGCAGAAATAATAAAAGGCGTATCAGAAAAAATAAAGCCCGACCTAATAATAGCAATAGACGCCCTGGCCGCCAGAAAAACCTCCCGCATAAACGCCACCATCCAAATCTCCGACGCGGGAGTAAATCCGGGCGCAGGCCTGGGCAACCGCCGCACCCCAATAAACCGCGAGAGCATGGGCGTCCCCGTAATCGCACTGGGCGTACCCACGGTAGTAGACGCCGCTACCTTGGTAAACGACACAATGGAAGCAATGCTAACCGCCATGAAAGACCACGCCCCCCAAGAAGAAGCCTTCCTAAACATGCTGGGCGGCCTGCAAGAAGAAGAACGCTACCACCTAATAACAGAAATCCTCTCCAACGGAAACATGTTTGTAACGCCAAAAGACGTAGACGCGGTAATCACGCGCCTATCCAACATCATAGCCAACACCCTAAACATCTCCCTACACCCCGGCATAACCGTAGAAGATGTGAACAGATATTTATAAACCAAGTTTTACACTTGAAAATGCGAAAAAAATCGCATATACTAAATCCGCACCACCATCGGGGTTGTACCGGTCTCGACGGGGGTTTTGAAAATAGGGATAGCCATTCGAAGGGGAGACTTCGTTAAAAAGCCAACCTTTTAAAAAGAAACGACAATAGACAATACGCATTTGCGGCTTAATTAAAGCCGTGGTCGGCTCGGGGAGACCTGCATACCCGAATCCCGGCCCCGATATGCAGGGCACTTTTCCGCCGGTTGCTTTGCCGCGGTAAAAGACCATAAAGCTACCGAGGTCCACCGCGTGTTGGTTAGCGCAGACCAAGGGAACGCACCGAGAAAGCTCGGTAAAAACAACCAACTATAATGGTAGAAGTCCTTATCTATGAGCTTTCGGACAGGGGTTCGATTCCCCTCAACTCCATAAGGAGAATCCTCGAAGTTAAAGTTTATTAAAACAACTTTAGCTCCGAGGATTTTTATTAATTTTTTTTTCACAGGAGTGATTAGGTTGAACGCATTACAAACAAAGTCAGTCGAATATCTATTAAAGCTACCGGAAGATAGACTAAATAGCGCGTTTGATTATCTCTGCTATTTATATGAGAAACAGTACCCCTTGGATGATTATGATTATCAACTGGCACGAGAAGCCGACGAGGATACAGATACAGAAACATTCTCTCTTGACGAAGTATTGCAGGAATGTGGTTTAACCTATGAAGATATACAAAGTTATTAAAGAAACAGGCAAAGAAATACTTGCTCTCTCGCACACCTAAAGAAAGAGTGCAATTATTGACAGAAATTTATAAACTTCCAAACGGTGTCTTCGTGGATATAAACGTTCTCCCCCTCAACTCCATGCGTTACTTTTCTGGTTTAGGTGTTTTGGTACAAAGCAGAAAAGTAACGTTTTTTTGTATAAAACAGCGCAAGTTACAATCAGTATGAGAATAGGTAATCGAGGGGATGTTTATAAATGATGTTGGATTAGCTCGTGGATTCCTATAATGGTGGTTCAACTCCATACCACGGGGACTATACGAACTTATATTTTTTCGTTGGCGGTTTCGCCTTAACAGTTCGATTATAACCCAAATTTGAAGCGGTTGAAATTAATTCATCCGCTTTTTCATGCATACATTGGCACTAAATTTAGAATACTATCCAACAAAATATATTGATAATTTGCATTTTTGTTGCTATAATTATAATGGGTTAGTATGTTTCAAATTAAAAAATCAACAACACACACGGAGGGCAAAATGGAAACTATGCCACTTGAAGCCGCAACACGGCATTTAGTAGACACCAACCTAAAAAACTTGGGTTGGGTGCTTGACGTAGGAAAAAATCAAAATGTTTGGTTAGAACAGCCAAAAACAGAAGCAGAACGCAAAAAGTTAGGCGGCAAACGCCCTGACTATGTGTTATATTCCGAGGATAGCGAAACCCCTGAAATTCCAGTTGCTATTATAGAAACCAAGAAGAAGGGCGCGAGGATAGACACGGCGTTAGAACAAGGTATTTTATACGCTCGAACACTTAAAGCCCCGCTTGTTTTTGCGACCGACGGCGTTTTTTGTAAATCATATCATACAATGGGGAATACCACTCCTAAATTGAACGGCGAAGATATAGACAAGTTTATTCGAGAAACTTTAGCACTTAAATATTTGACGCAATGGGAAGTAAACACGATAAGCCCCAAAGTGCAGTATGACCGCAAGGAGCTTATAAAGATTTTCGATGAAACCAATAATATGTTGCGTGGCGATGGGTTGAGAGCAGGCATTGAGCGTTTCGGGGAGTTTGCCAATATTCTTTTCCTAAAGCTTATAAGCGAAGCAGAGGACAATAAAAAAATGATGGGCATAAAGTCTGCTTTTGACGATATGTGCCATTGGAGCTATATAAAAAAATTAAAATCTAATTCACGAATCGAACACATAAATAAAATTGTTTATGATAAATTGAACGCATTGTATGGAACAACAATTTTCACCCCTTTATTGATAAGGGATAGCGACATATTAAAAGAAATAATGGATAAGCTCGACCCCTTAACCCTTACCGATGTTGACAGCGATGTTAAAGGTGATGCTTTCGAGTATTTCCTCAAAGCATCCACGGCATCCAAGAATGACTTAGGCGAATATTTTACACCTCGTCACATTGTTAAAACAATGGTACGGCTTGTTAATCCGCAAATTGGCGAGAAAATTTACGACCCATTTTGTGGAACGGGCGGCTTTTTGATTGAAACTTTTAGACATATACATAACAATATGCCGCGAAATCCTACTACGGAAGAGATGTTGAGGAAACAAACTATTTTTGGCAATGAAATCACCAACACAGCACGAATAACAAAAATGAATATGATTTTAGCAGGCGATGGACACAGCGGCATTGATATGAGAGATAGCCTGCAAAATCCAGTAGACGGTGAATATGATGTAGTGCTTGCAAATATGCCATATTCCCAAAAAACTAAGCATGGAAAGCTATATGACATATCATCAACCAACGGCGATAGTATTTGCGTTCAGCATTGTATGAAAGCAATTAGAGCCACCGCCGATAATGGCAGAATGGCGTTAGTTGTTCCCGAAGGATTTTTATTTAGAAAAGATTTAGCGAAAGTTAGAGAGTATTTGCTGGAAAATTGCCAGTTGCAAAGCATTATATCGTTGCCACAGGGCGTTTTCTTACCATACACAAGTGTTAAAACAAATATTATTTACGCAACGAAAGTAAACCAAAAATTAAAGTCTGCCGAGAAACGGAAAGATTTTTGGTATTTTGATGTTAAGAGCGATGGAAAAACGCTTGATAATCACAGGCGCGATTCAGGTAATGGCAATGGTGATTTAGATAAATATTTAGAATACAGAAAATTTGATGATGAGCAAAAAGACGATATGATGAAAGTGGGATTTGAAATTATTCCACTTGATAAAGTACGTGATAATTCGTTTATATTTGTAGGGAGCAGGTATAGAGAGCAAAAAATTAATCAAGGAAAATATCCAATAGTAAGGTTAGGTGATGTCTGTAAAACAACATCGGGCGGAACGCCTTTAACGTCAAATGACAAATATTATTCTCCTGCCGAGATACCTTGGATAAATAGTAGTGAAGTAAGAAACGGAGAAATAACAAGTGCAAATAAATACATTTCTCAATTAGGATTGCAAAAGTCATCTGCAAAAATTGTACCTCCTAATTCTGTTTTGGTTGCTATGTATGGAGCAACAGCAGGGCAAGTTGGAATATTAAAATTTGAAGCGTCTACGAATCAAGCTATATGCGCTATTTTACCAAGTGAGTTATACAACCCTAAATTTTTATACTACATTCTTTCATCGCAAACTGATTATATGGTCGAGTTGAGCATTGGAGGCGCGCAACCAAATATTACGCAGGGAATAGTGCAAAATCTCGAAGTTCCTTTGCCGCCGCTTGATATGCAACAACAAATCGTCGATGAACTCGATAGCTACCAAGGTATTGTTGATGGAGCAAGAGCGGTGGTAGAAAGTTACAGCCCAAAAATACAACTTAATAATCAATGGGATAGAAAAAATATATCTGATATTTCAGATGAAATAAAATCGGGGTTTGCTTGTGGCGTCCATAATAAAACCGAAAAAGGAATTTTGCATATTAGACCAATGAACATAACAACAAAGGGGTTATTTTCGTTGGATGGCAGTAAGTTCATTGATACTGAAATTTTGGAACAAAGAAAACAATATTTACTTAAAAAGGGCGACATATTATTTAACAATACAAACAGCAAAGAACTTGTAGGTAAAACTTGTTATATTCATGAAGATATGAACGCTTTATTTTCTAATCATATAACGAGAATGCGTGTTGATTTTGAAAAGTTCAACCCTAAATTTATTGCCATTCAACTACACAACATATGGGAAAGTGGCTATTTTGAGGAACATTGTAGAAAGTGGATAGGACAGGCAGGATTTGACATAAATGAGCTATCTAAAATTGAATTATCCGTACCGTCTATAGACATTCAAAATCAAATTGTAGAACAAATTGAAAGAGAACAAGCCTTGGTTGAGCCATCGAAACAACTTATCGAAGTATTCACAAAAAAGATACAAGATAAAATCAATGAAATTTTAAGCTGACGGCAAGTCTTGTAAATATGCACCAATTTCTACCGCGCTACCGCTTGCTACTGCCGCCTTCCACAAACGAAACGAGAAATTCGCTCGCTTCGTTTGCTCCAGTTGCCCGAATTTGAAGAGCGATTGAAAAAAGATAGGCAACGCGAATAAATACACGTCTCATTGTGCATTTCGCCGTACCAAACCGTAAGCGTAAAATAAAGCTACGCCTAGACGTAGCTTTATTTTACGCTTACGGTACTACATCATAGTACCCCTGTATAGTTAATCTCAACAAAGCCAGTTTACAGGGACAGTTGCCTGTGATATAGGTAACTATAGAGTGTACGGGATATATCCCCTTACAAGCAAAAGCTCGCTCGTTTTTGAGCGGGTTTTTGTATTGGATGAAATTTTTAGCCACTTAGGCTTGTTACGCTTACGGCTGGTCGGCAGTTGTAGTTTTTAAAACCGTGCTGTTCCTCGCGCCCCGCCCTCGTCTACCATGCATAGCGGGGTAGAGCCTTGTCACGGATTTGATTTTATGCTATTGTTTTTTGCAAGCAGAACTAGAAAGAGGTGGCAACCATGGGATTACATGCACATGAAAGATACGAAGGCTACTGGGAAAATGGCTATTTTCAGCCATCTAACAAAACAATACAAAGAAAAGGCAAAGCGAAAGCAATTCTCACATTTGTAAATGAAGATACTCCAACACCTAACTATGTACAGCTTGACGCAGTTAATAAATTTCTAAAAGCTATTCGAGAATCGGGAGAAACATCGCCAGACGAATTTGAACGAGTAAATTTTGATAGGGAAATTGACCTATGAGCGTATACGCATTGGACACAAATACAATTTCATTTTTCATAAAAGAAAATAAATGTGTAGTTGATAACTTCTTCAGAGTTTTGGAAGATGGACACAGTTTAATTATCCCTCCAATAGCATATTATGAAGTACGCCGAGGGCTTTTGAAAAAAGACGCACGAAAGCAAACAGAGGCATTTAACGATTTTTGCAAAACAATTCCAATAGGAGAAATAACAATCGCCATGCTAGACGAAGCCGCCGAAATTCATGCGGGTAATCGTGGGCTAAAACGTACTATCGGGGACGCAGACACATTAATCGCCGCCTTTTGCATTGTAAGCAATTATACGCTTGTCACAAATAACACAAAACACTTTACAGATATTGAGGGAATTTCCCTTGTTGACTGGACGCAAGAGCAACTGTAGAATAGTTGCACAAACACGATAAATCGGTATAAATTGCCTTGTATCTGTTGGGTATAAATCGGGAAGTATAAGACAGAAAAACGTGGATATATGGGGATTATTTAGCATTAATCGGGAGAGTTTACTAGTGTATAGACTTTAGGCCGTGGCTGTTCGAGTCCCCTCAACTCCATAAGGAGCATCCTCGGAGTTAAAGTTTATTAAAACAACTTTAGCTCCGAGGATTTTTAATAATTTTTTCAGAGGAGTGATTAGGTTGAACGCATTACAAACAAAGTCAGTCGAATACCTATTAAAGCTAGCGGAAGATAGACTAAATAGCGCGTTTGATTATCTCTGCTGTTTATATGCGAAACAGTACCCCTTGGATGATTATGATTATCAACTGGCACGAGAAGCCGACGAGGATACGGATACAGATACATTCTCTCTTGACGAAGTATTGCAGGAATGTGGTTTAACCTATGAAGATATACAAAGTTAGATTAAAGAAACAAGCAAAGATAAACTTCCAAACGGTGTCTTCGTGGATACAAACGTTCTTCCCCTCAACTCCATGCGTTACTTTTCTGGCTTAGGTGTTTTGGTACAAAGCAGAAAAGTAACGTTTTTTTGTATAAAACAGCACAAGTTACAATCAGCATGAGAGTAGGTAATCGAGGGGATGTTTATAAATGATGTTGGATTAGCTCGTGGATTCCTATAATGGTGGTTCAACTCCATGCGTTACTTTTCTGGTTTAGGTATTTTGGTACAAAGCAGAAAAGTAACGCTTTTTTTGTTTACACTTGCCTTAAATTCTGTTACAGCGGATGTCAATATTTTTTTGTTCATTTTCTGAGAATATGTTATAATCACAATCGAACCGAAAATCTGAAAGGGCGATTTCATGTTATTTTTTAAAAAACCAACCCCGGTTAGCGACCTGGACTCCCCAAGCACGGTAATAGGAAAAGACGTATACCTCGAAGCCGCACGCATGAAAGGTACAGAGTCCGTACGCATAGACGGCATATTTAAAGGCAATATAGAAATCGACGGCTCGCTTGTACTCGGTGACAGCGGCTCGGTGACAGGTGATGTACGGGCGTCGTACTTTCTTGTAGCGGGCGAAGTTAACGGCAATATCGCGTGCAACTCACAGCTTCATTTTGCGTCAACCGCAAAAGTCGTAGGCGACGTACAAGCAAACTCACTCATCGTAGACGAAGGCGCGCAGGTAAGCGGCCGCTACATCGTCAACGGCAACAACTCCATGCCCGCCGCACTCGCAGACCGCGACGCGCCAAAGCTATCGGGCGGCTACGGTGTAAATGAAGGTTAAGACATTACTAACGACCATGGCTTTTGTCATGGTTTTTTTCGTGTGTCCGTCGCCTGCTTTTGCGAGTGACGCTACAGACGTTATTTTTATTGTAGAAATCAGCGAGGCCATGCGCGAGGCAGACCCCGACCGAGAGGTGCTTGCTGCTATTGCGCAGTTTGTTGGTGGCGTTGATGTGGACGCAAATATCGGGGTTGGCGTTGTTGGGTTTTCTGCGCAGGCTACATCATGGCCCTTTGCTCGGCTTAATACGACAGAATTGATAGCAACAATGCGCAGCGTGATTCTAAATATTGATTATCACGGCGAAAACGCGGATATTGCACCGGCCTTGCAAATCGCCGCAAACATGCTGGCGACCGCACATAACCCCATTGTTTTTGTAATAACAAGCGACAACCGCCAAACCTCGTACCCAAGTATGCACGTCCCCGTCCACAGCATTATCGTAAACGCGGAGACTAACACACGCGGGCTGGCGGGGATTTTTTCGAGCATATTTAACACTCACCACGCAAGCTTTGTCACGGCTGTCCCGGAGCCTACACCAACCCCTGCTCCAACCCCGCCGCCTCCCACGCCAACCCCACCCCCGGACGAAGACCCGGACTTAGACACTGACGATGACGCGGAAGAACCCGAAGCCTCCCCGGAAGAAATCCAAATTCCCCCCATCCACGAATGGCCGGAGGATTACTTCGACAATCTGCCGGTGGAAATCCCCGAAGAAGACGAGCCATACGACGACATCT
>WQRQ01000035.1 GCA_009786685.1 Defluviitaleaceae bacterium | reverse complement strand
CCCCGCAGGCACAGCCGAGGAAGCGGATGTCGAGCTTTGCTCGACTGGAGCGGCGGGGTTATAGGGGCAGAGCCCCTATTGAAAAGGAGCTTCAAAATGGTAAAAATCAGACTTAAAAGAATGGGCGCGAAAAAAGCCCCCTTCTATCGTATCGTAGTTGCAGACAGCCGCACGCCGCGTGACGGCAAAGTGTTGGCAGAAATCGGCACATACGACCCCACAAAAAAACCTTCCGAAATCCGCGTAGACGCCGACGCCGCAAAAGACTGGATTTCCAAAGGCGCGCAACCCACAGACACTGTCCGCGCACTCCTTAAAAAATCCGGAGTATAAGGGGGGCTATCTATGAAAGAATTACTAATCCTGGTAGCAAAAAACCTGGTAGACCAACCCGAACACGTTAACGTAATCGAAGAAGAAAACGACGGCATAACCACCCTTCGCCTAAAAGTAGCCCCCGACGACATGGGCAAAGTAATAGGCAAGCAAGGCAGAATAGCCCGCGCTATCCGCACACTGGTAAAAGCCGCCGCTATCAATGAAGAAAAGAAGGTTAATGTGGAGATTATTTAATGGGGAAACCTTGGGGCTTTGCCCCAAAAGGGGACGCGTCCCCTTTACCCCTGTTATTAAAAAACTCGCGTATTGCTTTAGTGATTGCGAGTTTTTTTGATGTAGTCTTTTATTATTTCTTGGTGTGTTCTTTCTATTGGCTCGGGCAAATTTTTTATGTTAAACCATTCCAATCTTAGGGATTCGTTATCATTTACAACTACTTCGCCTATGTAGTCGGCGGTGGTGTAGGCTGTGGTTACTACATAGAATTCGTCGCCGTTTTGGGCTTTGCATAGGTAGTTTTCTCCCGAGTATATGCCCAGGAGGGTTAGTTTGCCCAGGGTTAGGCCTGTTTCTTCTTGGACTTCGCGGCGGGCGGTTTGTTCTGTGGATTCGCCCAGTTCCATTAGGCCACCGGGTAAGCCCCATGTTCCGTGGGGGTAGGTGCGTTGTTGGAGCAGAATTTGACCTTTGTCGTTTTGGATAAAGGTTATGCTGCCGTTTAGGATTATTAGTTTGTGGCCTATTATGGAGCGCAGGTCTTCTACATAGGTCATGGTTGCACTTTTGCGCGTAGGTAATCCGCGCCTTCTATAAACCATTTGTGTGGGTGTTTTATCATGTTATTTTCGGTGATGTAGTCCATGTATGCTAGGGAAGCTGCTTCGAGAGAGTGGTTTAGTGCGTTGTTTACGGCGATGTAAAATGGGGGGTCGCCCTTTTGGTCCCATGCCAGCTTGTCCGCGACAAATAGTGCCATGTCGTACTCGGATGGATTGGCTTTTAGCGTGGTGTGGTGGCCTACTGCGGATAAAATACGCTCGTCGGTGACGCCAAAATCCTCCTGTGCGATAACTGCCGATATCCGCTGGTGTAATAGGAATGGGTATGCTTTTTCGGCGGCGTCTATGTACAGGTTATTTTTGAGTGCGTATTCCATCATTTCCGCAGGGGATATTACCGCGCTTATGTCGTGCAGGTATCCGCTTATTTCGCATATATGTGCGTCCAGACTGTATTGAGCGGCGATTTTTATGTTCATTTCTGCTACGGCTTTTACGTGGTGTACGGTTTTTTCTTTGTTTTTTGCCGTGAGGAGAGAATGCACGTCTGCCTTTATGTCACCTATGTAACTAAATTCAATCATATGCGCTCCTCGCTACGGGTAAAACTGCTGTGTTGCGGGGATGTCATTCCAGATGAAGCCGCTTGCGCGGTAAAATTCCCTTTCTACGACACCATCATCGAAGTGGATATCTATTACAAAAACTTGCCCGACTTCTACATTCATAGGGAACTGGTCGTGGGGCAGGACATTTTGCACGGCGGGGATATCGGAAAAATGCTCGTAGGCGTTTTCCAGCCGCCAAAATTCGCGGCCTGTGATATTGCGACCCATCATATTGCGAAACCTTATGCCATCATTGCCAAAGTACGAGGCTTGGAAGTCCACGCCGTTTACGGTTATCGTGTCTATGCGGTATGGCTCGTGCATTTCGGCGTAGCTTGTCATATCGAAGGTTTGCAAAGCGTCGCCGTAGCGGTCGCGCAATACGGTTGCCATTGTCGGGACACCACGCTGCCCGCCAAAATCGCCAAAGGCGACATGAGCCATGCCGTGGATTGCCATTACATCTTGGTCTTTTAGCGCGTCAAACTCGCGTATAAAATTTTGCGGCTTGTAGTACGCACGTATGGCGTGGTTACCTTCGCGCCTAAAGCGGCGGTATTGGGCTATGTTTTCTTGCGCAAGGCGATAAAGCTCTGTATCTTGCAGATTGTTTTCGGTTAGATGTTGAAGAAAGCGTTGGCCTGTGCTGTCGCTTTGGTGGCCTACGTCTGTGCCATGGAAAATAGTCTCCGGGAAGTCACGCTTTATTGTTCTGTAGAAAACTAATGTATGCGGGTTATGTGCGGGGCTTCCGCGCCAATCCTCGAAAAGCTCATACAAAATCGTGTCGTCATCGGCGGCCATCCACATATTTAAAAATTGAGCCCCAAAATATGAATTTTCGAGAAAAAGATGGCGCATTCCGTAGTTATTGTAAAAATCGCCCCATATTTCCAGTTGCCTGTCCATGGTGGGGATACTCCCGTGATTTTCGCCGTACAAGAAAATACGCCCGGTGGAAGGGGGCTGCTCATGGGCTTCTCTGTTATTATTTATTTCGCTGCCACACGCGGTGATTAACATGGCCATAAGAACTATTAGTTTTTTCATGTCAACAACATCCTATCCGACGTCATTTCCTCCCCGCTGGCCGTCTCAAACATTTTTAGCAGGTCTTGTACTGTTAGGTTTGCCTTCTCCTCGCCTTTTACGTCGAGGATTATGTTGCCTTCGTACATCATCATAAGGCGGTTGCCGTTTTTTAGGGCGTCGCGCATGTTGTGAGTTACCATCATTGTGGTTAGGTTGTATTTGTTTACTATTTTGTTTGTTAACTCCAGCACCTTTTTTGCGGTTTTTGGGTCGAGCGCGGCGGTATGCTCGTCGAGAAGCAGCACCTTAGGCTCCTTTAGGGTAGCCATAAGGAGGGAGAGGGCTTGGCGTTGGCCGCCGGATAACAGGCCTACTTTGTCGCTTAGGCGGTTTTCCAATCCAAGGTCTAGGGTGGCGAGGCGTTCTTTGTAAAATTTGCGTTCTTTGTTATTTATGTGCCAGCGCAGGCCTCGGGTTTTTCCGCGGCGATAGGCCAGTGCCAAATTTTCCTCGATACTCATGTCTGTGGCTGTACCCCTGCGTGGGTCTTGGAATACGCGGCCAAGGTACTGTGCGCGTTTGTATTCCGGCATGTGCGTGATGTTTACGCCGTCCACGCTTACCGCACCTTTATCGGGGAAAAGCGTCCCTGCCGTGATATTCAAAAGTGTGCTTTTGCCCGCGCCGTTTCCGCCGATTACGGTTACATAATCTCCGCGCTCCAAGTTAAGAGAAACACCGTTTAGAGCATGTTTTTCTATCGGGGTACCGGGGTCGAAGGTTAGATGTATATTCTCAATATTGAGCATTATGATTCCCCCTTTTTGGCGAAAATTTTACTGCATTTTTCGCGGATTAGCGGCATACATAGCGCGATGGTTACGATTACTGCTGTGATTAGGCGGAGGTCTGTGGGGCGCATAAAATCTACGCTTAGTGCAAGCGCGATGATTAGGCGGTAGATTATCGAGCCGATTACGATGGCAATTAAACTCGTCCAAAACATCCTCGGGCGGAAGAGGACTTCCGCGATAATTACGGAAGCCAGCCCAACGACGATTGTGCCGATTCCCATATCCACGGAGGCGAAGCCCTGCTGCTGCGCCCAAAGTGCGCCCGCGAGTGCAACGAGACCGTTGGAGAGCATTAGGCAGGCGATAATCATTACATCGGTGTTGATTCCCTGTGCGCGTACCATTTGCTGATTATTGCCCGTGGCACGAATTGCGCTGCCAAATTCCGTTCCCATAAAGCAGTACAACAGCGCACCGGCCACTATTACAATCACAAGGCTAAGCAAAATAATCGCATTAGCCCGCGAAAGCCCAGCGTCCGTCAAAAAGGTAAACACGGACACCACGCGCTGCGGGCCATGTGGCAAAAGCGGCACGTTGGAAGCCCCCATAATCCTAATTACCACAGAATAAGAGGCAACCATAGTCAAAATACCCGCTAAGATACCGGGGATTTTTAGCTTAGTATGTAAAACCCCGGAAACAAGCCCGGCAAAGCAGCCGACGACCATAGCAAACGCGGTAGCGAGGAAGGGATTAACCCCGCCGGAAACCAACCGCGCCGCCATGCCCGCACCCAAAATAACCGACCCCTCGACAGAGAGGTCGGGCATTTTAAGGATACGAAAGCTCAAAAAAACTCCAATCGCCATAAGCGAAAAAATTAACCCGAGCGAAACCGCCCCTTGGATAATAAGCATAACTTACTCCTCCGGAAACCAGACGTAATCAGCAAAACGGGCGGGGATGGCAAGCCCCATTTCTTGCGCCATAAAGCCGTTAACGATGTATTCCAGCGACAAGTCCTTACCAAATACAATCGGCATGGTGGCGGGGTTTGCGCCGTTTATCAAAATTTCCCGAGCCATGCGCCCGCTTTGGAATCCAAGCTCAAAGTAGTCTATGCTAAGCGTGGCAACGCCGCCGCCCATTACCATTTGGTTTTCTCCGGGGAATACGGGGACGCCCGAGTCTATTGCTACTTGGCCGACAATAGGCATTGCGTCGGCGTGAGTGTTGTCGGTAGGTAGCCAAATGGCGTCTACGCGGCTTGCGAGGGATAGAATGCTTTGTTGTACTTCCGCAATGGCGGTGATGGAGCTTGTTACAACCTCCAGGCCCAAGGAACGCGCATGTGCGGCAGCCAGTTCTGCTTGATAAACCGCGTTTGTTTCACTGGAAGTGTAAGAAATGCCCAAGGTTTGCAGATGAGGAACAAACTCGAATATCATTTCTATCTGCGCCTCTATTGGATTCATGTCGGACGCGCCTGTTACGTTTGTGCCGGGGGCAGCGTTACTGTTTACCACACCCGCCGCCTCGTAGGATGTGATTGCCGAGCCTACGATGGGAATGGTATCCGTAGCACCAAACATGGTTTGCACACTTGGCGTAGCCACAGCCAGCACAAGGTCCACATTGTTGCTGACAAATCTGTCGGCAATGCTGGACAAAACCGTACGGTCACCCAAGGCGTTTTGTATATCGAACTCCGCCTCGATTCCATAATGCTCAAACGCCGCAAGAAAGCCCGCCTGCGCCGCTTCCAATGCAGGATGCTCCATCACTTGGATAATGCCTATCTGAAAGACATCATCATCACTCCCACATGCGGTAAAAACAAGTACCGCCGCGAGCAAAAACATAAGTACATACTTCATCTTTTTCATAATTATAATTCCTCTCTCTATGAATAAAAATACAATCACAAAGTAAAGTATACTTGCTGGGAATTGCCACGTCAACATTTGGTTAAATTTATAAGGAAGTATAGTGACCTTGTTATCGACATATACTTTAGAAAACAAGCTAAAGGATGACTATCAAGTGCCAAAAATAAAAAATTTTTTTAATATCTTTAAAAATCTACATTTTATGTGTTATACTAGGGACAAGCATAGAAAGGGGGCGATTTCCATGGAAACAACTGCCAAATTTGATGAAATTACTAGAGCTTCTCATTTATTAAATTATTTAAAAGTAAAATCCTTTCCCATCAATGTTGATGAGATATGCGAGTCTTTGGGCATTTCAATTAATCCCTCTGACTTCCGCGAGATAGAGGCAACGCATCAACATAAGATATCAGGAGCTCTAATTACCTCAAAAGACAGCAACGATATTTTTGTAAATGAAAGTGACCCTCCCGTTAGGCGACGCTTTACTATTGCACACGAATTAGGGCATTATTTTCTGCACCACAAGAGAGATGGAGAAAATGAGATAACAACTGTTAGCTTTAGAGGAAAAAGTAACCGTGAAGAACGTGAAGCAGATTTATTTGCCGCTGAGTTACTGATGCCCGAAAGTATGGTAAGAGAACGTCACTCTAAAATGTCACTTCCACTACTTTGGGTTTTGGCAGATAATTTCAATGTATCTCGTATTGCTATGCGCAAAAGACTTAATGCACTGGGGCTTAGGTATATAGAGTTATGAAAAATGATACCAAACTAAAAAAAATTGAAGACGCTGTAATGTCCAGTATTACAAATATATTTGAGGACATTCAAGATGACGATACCGAATTTGAACATGACAAAGCTCGTGCGATTGAAAGGGATGAACTTCATCTGGAGATGCTTTCATTTGTACTTGAAAGTTCAAAAAAAGTTGTAGATGCTATTGAAAATAGCGAGGCAAACAAAACAAAATGGAGAACAAGGCTTATGTATAGTCTAATAGGGCTACTTTTCATAAGCTTTGTTTTTATTTGCATAATGGTTGTTCTCCATTCACGAAATATTGTCCAATTATCATTAGGCCTCATTGTTGGGCTATTTGGAACACTGGTAACACAAGTCGTCTCGTTGCTTGTGTTGTTTGTCCGCTTCGTAAATGATGTGCATTACTTAAAAATGTATAAAACTATAACTTATAAACTGTTAGATTACTTACCGCAGAGTAGCACCTCTGCACATGAAACACCTTCCAAAAAACAAAATACGATATAAATAGCAACTATTTTATTCTCAACTTGAAATCACAGCATACGCCACAGCGTCCGTAGACGTGTGGGATATGCTGATATGGATTTTACAGCGGCGTGGGGCTGATTTTTTTGCGTGTTTATGTAAAACGGCGTAGGGCTTGCCGTTTTTTTTGTGTAAAATTTCTATGTCACGGGGGAGAAAGCCCGCGAAGCCTGTGCCGAGGGCTTTGGCGACGGCTTCTTTTGCGGCGAAAATGCCTGCTATGGATTGGGCTTTTTTGCCTGCGAGGTATTCCCGCTCGCGGTCGGTGAATATTTTCAGCATAAAGGGGGAAGCCATGTCATCGGCGTATTTTTCGAAGCGGTCTATTTTTACTATGTCCACGCCTATGCCGCGTATCATGGACGATATCCCATTTCTACGAGTGCGCGGTACACCTTTGATATGGGTAAACCGACAACCGTGTAAAAGTCACCCTCCACGCGGTCTACGAGGATTGCGCCGCGTTCTTGTACGCCGTACGCACCTGCTTTGTCCATTGGCTCGCCTGTGGCGATATATGCGAGGATTTCTTCGTCGGTCAGCGGGTGAAAGTAGACGTGAGTTGCGTCTGCAAAAACACGTTCTTCGCCGTCTTTTATTAACGCTACGCCTGTGTAAACCGTATGCTTTTTGCCCGACAATTTTTTTAGCATAGTGAACGCCTCAGCCTCGTCGCGGGGCTTGCCCAAAACTTGACCGTTTGCGTATACAAGAGTGTCTGCGCCGATAACGACGGAATCGGCAGGGGCTGCCACAGCGCGGGCTTTTCGCAGAGCCAGTCCCGTCACTTGGTACTCGGGGTCGCCGGAAATTGTTTCGTCCGCATTAGTGACGATTATTTCAAAAGAAATACCCGCAAGCTGCATTAACTGCCGCCTGCGGGGTGAGCCTGAAGCTAATATAATTTTCACGGTTAATCTCCTCTAATCGCGGCCAGCGCACTAAGGCGAGTGGCGTGCCATGCGGGATAGTAGCCGCTTAAAAGGCCAATGCCGCCCGCTACAGCCAATGCCAAGCCACATAACCACGGGGTTATCAAGGAGACTGCGCCGCCGCCTTCGTTTGCCATGATGGGTGCGCCCATGTTTAGGTTATTTAAAAATTCGATATCGAAGTTATTCATGGCGTAGGACATGCCGAGTGCCAGCACAATCCCCAATACACCACCGAGTACGCCGATTACCATGGATTCCAGCAAAAACAGCTTACGCACGTCGGAGATAGACGCGCCGATTACCTTCATAACGCCGATTTCGCGGGTGCGCTCGGTTACTGACGTTATCATTGTATTTGCAATATTAATCGCCGCGATTACCAACGAAACGGCAGCAATAGCCGCAAGCAATGTCTCCATACCACGCTGCATTTCGCGCTGCTGGTTAATCCAGTCACCGGGAAACCATACCTGATAGCCCATCTCTTGGATGATTTCGGCAACACGAGCGGTATCGTCCATGCTTGCCGTGCGCACACGTACGTCTTGATAGGTTTGGCGCGGGCCGCCTGTGATTGCACTAAATGTCGGGCTCCACTCATCCTCCTCACGCTGGCGACGACGGGTTTCGTCTTGCAGTTGGTTTAGGTGCTGGAGCGTCTCGATATCCATAAAAATTTGCGTTCCCCCACCCCACCTAAGTTCAATCTCGGGTGGTTGGATTACGCCCACGATGTTTATTTCAAAAGAACGCACCGGCGCGAAGTCCTCTTCCAAATCCAAGCCGAAGTCTTCTTCTATCATGCCGCCACCCCAGCCCCAGTCGCGAGTGTTCCAAAACTGCGAATCATCGTAGTAAATACGAATGGAATCATTATGAATATCCACAAGGGTCTCCACGTCATCACTCATATCCCACTGGCGCGGGCTGTTCCAAACAGTGCGGTCGCTTGCGTCAAAAAAACCACGCTCACTGCGCACACTAAAAACCGCCTCAAACTCGCCGCCCTCCTGCAAAAATCGCCCATACCCAAGGTTATACCCCATAAGCCCCAAAGCC
This sequence comes from Defluviitaleaceae bacterium, assembly GCA_009786685.1. Lineage (GTDB taxonomy): Bacteria > Bacillota > Clostridia > Lachnospirales > WQUN01 > WQVC01. The sequence goes on along the minus strand of WQRQ01000035.1, from coordinate 15,925 downwards.
TCCGGCTTAACCCCGGTAACGGTAGTAACCATGGTATAAGGCCCGCTGCGAAACATCAAATGCTCGGTCATCAAAGGCGTAGCGGCACGCACGCCCGGTATGCGAGTAAAACGCTCCACAGACTCATCGGTGATATCACGCTGGGTCATCTCCACCATGCCGCCGTCCGGCGACCACATAGTGCCGCCCCACTGCGGAAACACCTGTATCTCCGTCATATTAAGGTTCATATCCTCAATCATCTGGGCAAACTGCGCGTCTGTAGCAAGCCCCAGCGATATCATTATGATAATCGAGCCTGTACCAATCATAACACCAAGCAGCGTAAGAAAGGTACGAAGCTTTCTTTTAATAAGATTGCGGAAGCACATTGACAATGTATCAATCGCTCTCAAATATATCTCCCCTTTCCGCGCCGTAGATGTTTTTGATAAAAGCGCACCGGCCCTTTATTCATAAGGGTTGGCCTGCTTAATCCAAAAACATCTATCTGACAAAAAATGTTAATCTTCGTCATCAAAATCATCAAAGTTAATCCGCGAGCGGCGTTTGTTTCGGATTACGAGTGCTGCCGCGCCGCAGATTACGCCAATACCTGCAAAGGTTAGGATAATGGCCACCCAGTCGATTGCGGTGTCGGGTTCTACGCCCATCATTGCGGCGTTTAGCTCGTTAAATTCGCCCATAAATTCTTCTTCCCACCAGTCGGGAGCAATAGGGCGGGTGTAGATGTTGCGGAAGAAACGAACGACAAAGTTAGGCTCGTCCGGTTCTTCCATGCCAAAGTGCATTCCGCCGTCTCCGGGGAAGGGTCTGCCGGGCATTACCATCCCGCCTCCGCCAAAACCATCATCCCACGCATAAGGCCAGTCGCCTCCGCCAAAGTCCCAGCCTTCGTCTACCATTAGGGAGAAGGCGTGACGGAGTTCTATTGTTTCGCCGGTGTTGTCCGCGCCGGATACTATAAAGTAACCGCGCTGCATTCCTGCTTCGAAGGGGGTAAAGCGGCCTTCGAAGTTGGTGAAGCGTTGTGCGTTGATGGGAGTGATAAACATGCCGTCTTCGCCGCCCGCTTCCGCTGTATCGAATGGGCCTTCCAAGCGGACGCGCATGTTGCTTAGGTTAACGCGGCCGTTGTTAATTATACGGAAGGAAAACCATACGGAGCTGCCTACCGAGGTGTGGTCGGGGATATTAACCTCAGCAAGCTCCAGGCTCATTACCTGCGCTACTTGGAAGGCAATCAACACATCGTCGTTTTGCGTCGGGAATGTGCCGTTTGGACATTGATAGTTATATGAAATCTCAAGATTGTGAGTGCCGGGGGTTGCGTCGGCGGATGTGGAGAAGCGCAGGTTTTTTGTGACTTCGCCGCGTGGCGGAATGGATTCTATAAAGAGAGTGTTGCTACCGCCGATTGGCGTTAGCCCCGCAAAGTGGATTTGCTGTCCTTGTTGACCTCCGACATTTGTGGCACGTTGCTCTTCCAAACGAATGCGCATGTTGTTAATCGAACGCGTTGCGTTTGTATTTCGGAAGGTGATTGTCATTTCAAATTCCTCACCTGCGCGGGGCGTGGCGGGGTAGATGGAATGCTCGGATACGATTACTATGGGGATTTGTGTATGGGTTTCGTCGTCGTCATCGTCGGGGTTGTATACGTTAAACCATGCGTATATGGGAACAGTATCGCTTTCGCCCGTGCGCCCAAGCTGAAACGCCGCGTCGAAGCGGATGGTATAGCTTTGTGTACGAGCAGCGGATTCCGGCCTAAAATTGAATACCACTTGGCGGCTTTCGCCGGATGCAAGGCTCGGTATGGTTTGTACAACGCCGCCGGCCGCAGGTGCTATACCTGTGGGTGGGGTGGCAGTTACACGGATATTTCTGGCTTCTACTTCGCCACTATTGTATAGGTAGAAGGCGATACGTGCGTTTTGGTCTACGCGCACTACGCCTGTGGGTGATTGCATTCCGCGGACTTCCAAGTCGGGGCGGTTGTCGTCCTCGTCGGGAGCTTCTACGTTTACAATGAAGGGAATGGTGACGGCAGGGATGGTGTCACCGCTTTCGTCGTTGGACGTGATTACAAAGTTAATCGGAAACGCACCCGTACCCGCGTCGCGGTCTACACGGAAAACGAAGCTTAACATGCTCGAATACCCCGCCGCCATTGTATCAAATGCGGCGCGGTTTAGACTGTCGGGGCTTTCGATAAAAACGATATGCTCGGGCAACATGTTGTTTGGCGTGTTTACTTGTACGTCGCGGGCTGTGGCTGTGCCAAGGTTTTGTATGTTGGCACTTACCGTAAAGGTTTGCCCGGGCGCAAGTGTACCTGTGTGCATATTTTGGAAATTAGCAAGGCGAACATTAGGTGTGCCTGTAATGCCACCTATACGCACATTTATTCTGCTTTCGGAATTTTGTGGGCGGCGTTGGTTGTCTTGGAAGAAGTGGTTTAGCGTAATATGATAATTGTCGGGAGAAGCGTTTTCGTTTACGGTGATTCTCATTGTCATGCTGCGCTGCTGGTTTGCATTTACCCTTGCTATGCTGTTTGTGTTGTCTATGAATTCCACAACAAACGGACTGCCCGCCGACGGCGTGGCTGTTGTAAATAAGCTCTGCAACACATGCGTACCTACATTACGCAGCGTTATTGTAATATCCTGCGTTTCGCCCGCTTCCAGCGTAATGTTTTGCGGCGTTACCAACGCAACACGGGGTGCGCCGAGGGCGTCTGCCTCTTGGCGGGCTTGCTCATATGCAAGCTCTGCATTTAGCTCGTTAAGCTGGTTCCTTAAACGTACTGTGTTTTCGTGCCCTCCGCCATATATCATCTCGGCATCGCTAATACTGCTTGTTACGCGGGCAATTTCTCTTTGCAGATTGGCTATGCGTTCTGCGGCAGTGTTAGCCAGTAACGGCGTTGCCGTCGTCAGTAGCAGTATCATCGCAAGTAACAGTGATATCGTCGTTTTTAGTCTCATTTTCATTTTCTAAATTCCTCTCTTCTTCGCTTGGACCTCTGCCGAGGCCTTCTACTATACTTTCTATATTTCCGTCGCGTACGCGTATTATTTGGTCGGCGTACTGCGAAATCTCCGTGTCGTGGGTGACTATGATTAGCGTTTGCTCGCGCTCGCGTGCCATGTTTGTAATCATGTCCATCATCTCGTAGGTGGTGCGCGTGTCTAGGTTGCCCGTAGGCTCATCCGCAAAAATAACCTGCGGCTCGTTTACAAATGCCCGCGCCAACGATACCCTCTGCTGCTGCCCACCCGACAGCTCGTGGGGCTTGTGCCGCCATCGGTTGCCGAGGCCTACGGCCTTTAGCATTTTTCGCGCTGCGGCGATACGTTTTCGCTTGGGCATTCTGCGAAAGATTAGCGGCAGGGTGACATTTTCCAGCGCGGTAAGCGTGGGCAGCAAATTATACGATTGGAAAACAAACCCAATATACCCTTGGCGATACAGCGTAAGCTGCTTTTCGCTAAGGGTTTCCAGTCCTTTGCCTCTAAATTTTATACTTCCCGATGTAGGTTTTTCTAGCCCTGCCAAAAGATTCAAAAGCGTGGACTTGCCGGAGCCGCTTGTACCCAAAAGGCAGTAAATTTTGCCTCTTTCGAAGGTTAAACTTACATCCTCCAACGCGACTACTTTTTCCGTCCCCATTCTGTATACCTTTCGTACATTTGTCAGCTCAAAAAGAATACTCAGTCCCGTCACCTCTTTCGTAAAAAAATAATTGTACATATATATAAACGGTTAATACATGGGTTTTGTGCCGTAAAATGCGGAAATGTAATGAAATTGTAATAAAAAACGCGGCACAAACCGCGTGTATTATATCATGTGGTACAGTTTTGTCAAATGGGGGGACTTGCTCTGGAATATGTAGCGGTTTAGCCTTGGCGTTAACGATGTCTCGTGCGCCTCCTACTTTATCGTACGCGGCCATCACGGGGAAATCTTTCTCCGGCAGTGCATGAAAATCCTCCGAAAGAATTCCCCGCGCCGGCCTACATGGAGTAGACGACAACCCCTTTGGAGGGCTAAACCGCTACATATTCCGCAGGCTAGTAAAATAATGGAGAGTGTATTCGGGCGGGGGTGGTTTGCTTGCGTTACTTTTCCGGTATAGGTGTTTCTGGCAGAAACTTGATAGCCCGCATAATTACTAGTGCGGCAAGGAATAAAAACTACTGTCCAATTTACCACTATACCCTCCCCCTGAATGCTATTCAACTATCACTTTGAATTTTTTAACCACAGGCTCTAAAAGCTCCTCACATATCAAAGAGGCTTCAATTTCAAACTCACCCCTCGCGACTGTAACAATATAGAAGTCATGGCTATCTACAGTATGAGTATGCATCAATTTTTCGTTTTCATAACAAAGGTAATCCGTCCCATTTATATAATAGTCACGATTAAAGTTAACATTTATGTTTTTTGCTAAATATGATGGATGTTCATATAACGCTCTCGGTTGACGTTTTGTTATTTCTAATGATGGAACAATTAATTCCCTTGTTATATTACTTTTCCTATTCTTACTCAAAGGATTAGATGGCAATTTCAATGACGCAGGCTCTTCAATATCCTGAATATCATAATCATTGTAAACTAATATTTCTGATGGAAATGAAAATGACACCACTATATTGTTTGCCGAAATATTTCCAGTGTTTTTCACTCTAACGCATAATTTATGCTTGTTTTTTGTCATATTTACATATCTAACCCTTTTGGCGTTATACATATCAAACTCCTCTTGTGAAGGCAATTTTGAACTGTATTTTTCGATTTCTTCAGTCAATTGCTTTCTATAATCAATAGTACCAACGCTCTCAAGTGTTTTTGCTATATCTATAGTTATCGACTTTTCAACACCATCTTTTTCTGTAAATAGTTTGTCAAAAACTTCAAATAACGTTACATCCTCCATACCGGCATTGTTATTGATATAGTTTTCTGCGGCACTTATATCTTGCGCCTCTAAGTTGTCAATAAAATCCCGCGTTATATCCTCTTGAGATAATATTATCCGAACGGCTAAATCAGAAGCTTCGCAAAATGTAAAACACAATCCACTTTCACTTTCCAAATTAAAATCAAGAAGTGGCTTTCGCGTTTCGTGAGCCTCTATCAACTTACGCAACTCGCGATTTTCTTTCGACAATGTCGCTAACTCTTGCGCCTGTGCAAGAGGGTCGAAATCAGCCGGAATCCATCCATTCCTTGGGTGTGTATAAAAAGCGTTATAAAGCGACGTCGAAAGCATAGTTGTGAGTTCATCTTTTGTTTTCCAAAATTGTGCCATTTTATTTTTTGCTTTATCACGGAAAGATTTTAACTTTTCTATTTTCTCGGCATCTGCTTCGCGCTGTTCTATCGTCGAGGGGACACTTTCATCTTTAATAAATGTCAGTACCGGGATTTTTTTGCTGATAGCATAGTCATACTCTTTTTCAGTGTAGCCAATTCCATCATCTGTCATTGATCCATATTTTAACCCCAAAATTACAACATAATAATCGGATGTATCAATAGTCCGCTCAATAACAGCCCATTGCTCATCGTCACCAGCGTTAAACATCTCCATGCCGATTGGTATATGATTAAGGCTCAGGATTGTTTTTATGGTAGCTTCGCGCTCTTCTTTTAAATCTTCAAAGGTAGAACTAATGAATATTTGATATTTCTTGTTAGTCATGGATTTTCCTCCTGAGTAATGTCGTCTCCATGGACAAGGGGTGATGATTATTTGCTTGCGTTACTTTTCCGGTATAGATGTTTTGGCTAAAACCTCCCCAGGCCGCATAAATACTGTTATGCGAGCAAATATTTGTCCAGCGCGTTTGGGTCTTGCTCCAGGACTTGAAAGATTCTTCTTGCCGTTCCTGTTGGCTTGTTTGTGCCTGCTTCCCATGCCTGTACTGTTTTTAGCGATACACCCAAGAACTCCCCAAAAAAGGATTGTGAGTATTGGTTTTTTTCGCGTATCGCTTTTATCTCGTGGGGTTGGTAGTCTTTTGTCGGTGATACGGGCGTGTAATATCTTGTACGCTTTCGTAGGTGGTCTGTGCCTTTTTCTGCGATTTCCCTTAATTCGGATAATGTTTCTTCATGCACATTTCTCATTTTTTCCTCAATCCCTTCAAGATTATGTTTATTAGCGTCTTGTACTCTTGCTTTTGTTTGTCGGTAAGTGTATCTTGTTCGCTTTTGCTGTAGACGTTCATCAAAACCACTTGCTCATACGACATAAAGTCAACATAATCCTCCTGCACCCTGTATAACATCACCAACAGCAGGGTTATCCAGGATTATTTTTTCAAGGGCTTCAAGGTCGGATGATTTAAGCCCCAGCTTACTCCAATTCTTATCAAATGCTTCAAAATATATAAATTCTCGTCCAAGCTTCATTATCTCACCTGATTGATATTATATGCCTATTATATAGGCATTGCAACCTCTTTAAACACTCCCCAGCCCCCGTACATACCGCAAGTAAAGGAAAACATATTTATGCCTCAGGCTTTGCAGTAAGCGTAGCATGTCCCCATGTGCCTCCTGCATGATGTCGGCTTCGGTTTGTGTGATTTTTGCGGGGGAGTATTTCGCTTTGTAGTAGAGGGCTATGATATCGCGCAGAAAGATTGTATCGCTGCGGAAGGCGAAGCGTTTGCCCATGTGTTCTGCGTATGCTTTTTCGGTTTCGTTGGGGTTTAGGGGCATTGTGTGGTAGGTTACTATGTCCATGAGGGCGCGGAAGTAGGCCTTCACCTGCTCGCCGGGGGCTTGGTTTTTAACACGCCATTGGTTGTATTTTACTCGCCAGCGTAAGGCCAGCACCGTGATTATTAACATTGCAAAAACGACGGCCGCCAGTGTGGATACGGCTACGTGTTGTGGGGTAGGCTCGTATGCTTGTGTCGGTGACGCTGCGGGGGTGTACGGGCGTGCTCCAAAAAAGCCCTGCATTTGTTCCTGCTCGATTTCCCATTCGCTCATCATGGAGTACATTCTGTCAAAGAAGCCGGTATCCGTAATCGTTGGGCTTATCGCGCCCTGTGGCGGAAGCGGGACATACGGATTCATCAAGAATGCGTAGGTTGGGGTGGCTTCTATTATTTTCCAGCCGAAGCCTTCGAGGTATACCTCCACCCATGCGTGTGCCATGCGGTTTGTGACGGTAACAGGCTCGCCCGGCACGGGTGACGGCGGGATAACAAAGCCCTCCACGTAGCGCGAAGGCACACCCGCAATCCGCGCCATCACAGCCATGGCACTGGCGAAATACGTACAATATCCCTCCTGCCCTTCGAACAGGAAGAAATCCACAAAGCAAACCCCACGCGGCACAGGCACGGGATTAAGAGTATACGGAAACTGCAACAGAAAATCCCGAATAGCCATCACCCGCGCAAAGTCGTTATCTAGGCCGTATACGATTTCCCGGGTAATGTCGTAAACTCGCTGCGGCGTGACGGCGGGAACTTGCATAAAATGCTCCCGCACCTGCCGCGAATACTCCGCCAAAATCTCCGCAGAAAAAGTATCCAACAAGCGCATAAATTGTTCCGCGTCGGGCAGGTATCTTATGCCGGGGCTAAACCTGTCCGCCCCATCGAAATACATACCTAAAATTTCTGCAAAGCCTGCTACGTCCATTGTCTGGGGCAAATCCACAACAGGGTGCGCAACAGGAAACCTTGCCGTAACCGACGTTGTCGCAACCGACCTTGTCGTATCCGACGAACTACCCACCTCAACTTGGATTGACATAGCCCTCCCCCCGACATCAACCTCAATGTCTGCGACGCTACCCCCCACCATGTATATCTCCTCTTCAGGCCTAAAGTCACGCCACGCAGCGACAACACCCCTGTCACGCACCACCCCGGTCGGCATGTTATTACCCATCGCAGGCAACTGCGGCCGCTCGGTGGCACGGCGTTCGTAAACGCCCGCATTTGTCCCACGCAAAATATCGTCTATAAAAGAGAAGCTTGTATCCACATTCAAAAATCGCACATGATATCCCGCACCCCGCGACATAAAGCCGGGGGTCTGCATATTACCCGTAGGCAGTATTTGCACATAAGGCGCGTAATCATAAGAAGCCTCCGCAAACCAAAGCTCCACGGCACGCGGCGGCAAAAACACCGTACCCGTGCGGTTTTGCCCTTGCGCCACACTCATCACCTCAAAGGGCATGTAAGTATGCCAGTATCGGCTTCTCTGAATCATCGCCTGCTCAAGCCCCCAGTTTTCGCGTTCCAAAATAGTAACAAAATGCGAAGCCGCAGGCGAAAGCAGCTCAAAAGGCGGCAAGTACCCGCCGACAGATTCCTCCAACCACTCGGGCGGCATAAAAGCCGTAACGGTTTCGTACTGCATCACCCCGATAACAGAAAACATCCGCGACGACAACCGCCGCAAATCCTCCACAGGCAACTCGTTATCATGCCAAACAACATGCAAATTAACAGCCGCACTAACATCCATATGAGTAGCCCCACGCACAAGCGCGGCGGCGGTCTCCAGCATTTCGAAATGCGCGGGAGAAAGCCCATGGGTATAAACATCACCATCACGCAAGGTCTGTATCCACCTATCCCCCGTATAAGTGTTACTCGTAGCCCCCGCCAAATAAGTCCGCCCCGGCGCAAGCACACTCATCACACTCCGATTATTAGGCGTAACAGGCCCCCCAAGCCGCCCCCCCGCGCCGCTAAACCCCGTAGTCTGAAACCTAAAATGCGTAGGATTAAACAGTTCGTAAACAAAATCGCTAAAAGCGTCCACCCCGGCAGGATTAACATACCGCCGCACAAACATCTCATGCTCCTGCGGAATCCGCACATTAGCCAACAAAACCACCGCAATACAAACAGGCGCGGCAGTAAGCCCAACCACCACCGACCGCGTAGTCTTGCGCACCAAAATCAAGCAAAACGCCACAAGAAAAAACAAAAACGCCGTCTCGTCCCGATTAAAGCCCGGAATCCAAGTAAAAATAAAAGCCGCAGCCCCACCCACAAACAGCAAATAAAAATTAAAAAAATGCAGCATAAAAACAACCACAGCAAACCCCAGCAAAAGCCCCAAAAGCCAAACAACCATAAGCCCAAGTTCCCGCTGATAAGCAATTTGCCCGGTAATCATTAAAAACATCTCATACAAATAAGGGTACTGCTCCGAAAAGCTCTCAAACGTAAAAAAAACATAAGCCGCAACAAGCATAACAATCCCCGCAACCAAAAGCCGCGTAAAAACATTAAAAAGAATCAGCATAAAAAACGTAATCCCAATAAGCCCAATCAAAAACAAATCCCACTGCTCCACCCGAATAAAAGTAGACCCAATAATAGCCCGCAAAATAGCATACAAATAAACCCCACCCACAGTAAGGCAAAATAAATAATCCAAAAGTCCTTTTTTCTTTTTTGCAGTCTCGCTCATGGTAAAGTAAACCCCCAACGTCAAAATTTTGGTCAACCTTTTTTAAAAGGTTGCGGGTGTGGGCGGAGCCCACGGTCTTAAAAAACAAGGCATGTTCCCGCTAGCAAGTGCCTCATATATCTTCTCAGATTCTTCGGAAGGGATGGGTTGCTGAAAATACATGACTGCGATGTAGTGGCCGTTGTTTGTGCCGCTTATTATTTTTTCGTAGAGTGGCGCGGTGAGGTTTGTGGTTATAATTACGGCGTTTACAAAGCCTGTGGCTTCGTTTAGCTCGTGGGCGAGTGTGGAGTGACAGTCTGTGGACGAGAATTGGAGGCGTGCGGCGTTTTGGTATATGACGTCGAAGTCGGCGGGTGATTTGGCAGCGACTTTTTGGCCTGCGGTGAGGAAGTCCACGGGCATATTTTTGTTTATGCAAAATTTTGCGATGGATATGGCGTTTTCTACGAGGGCGTCTTCGAGGGCGTAGGCTTCGCGTGGGTCGAGGTTTAGGCGGGTGCTGTCCAGGATTATGGATACGAGGTTTAGGGCGTTGGACGAGAAGTTTTTGACAAGCCACTCGTTGCGTTTGGCAGTGAGCTTCCAGTGTACGCGCTTAATGGAGTCTGTGGGTAAGTATTGGCGTATGTCGGAGATGGTGGAGTAGTCTTCGTCGCGGATATCGTAGCGCGAGGAGGCCTGTGTCATTAAATTCATGGTAAGCGGAAAATGCGAAATGTCCGTAACTTGCGGCAAAGCCGTGATGGTTTTGTCGCCGGAGAATCGACGCCGCAGCCTAAAAAGCCCCGTAAAATCCATAAGAAAAACATCGTTTAGCCCAAAGTCATAATGCCCGCGATATGTGATTTCGAAGGGGATTTCCAGCGCGTCTGTACCAAAGGGGCTAATGTCCACGGCTTTAAAATCCGAGACAATGATTGCGTCCTCGTCCCTTGTGATTGTCACATCCACGCCACTAAGCGGCACAAAGGTAGTATTATGTACATTAATAAGAAGGGTGGCCTCCGCGCCCTTCATAACAGAAGCAGGCTGCACAACGCTAACCCTAAGCCCACGCAGCAAAAAATACATAGCCGCATAGCTAACCATGGGCAAAACCACCAAAACAAACGCGGACACAAACATAATCCGCTCGCCGCTAAAATAAGCCCCTGCCACCACGCCCAGCAATATAACGACCCAGACAAAGCGGTTTACAAATAGCTTTCTCATCTTCATGTTGGCGGGATTTGCGCTATGGCGTATTTTATTGCGTCGTTAAGGACATCGTTTACGGTAATTTTTTTTATGTTGGCCTCTTGTTTCATTAGAATGCGGTGGCCAAGTACGTGGGGGACCATTTCTATTACGTCGTCGGGAATGATGTAGTCGCGCTCCGCAAACATCGCCCACGCCTGCGCCGCTTTAAACAGGCATAGGCTGGCACGCGGGCTTGCGCCCAAATGTACGTCCTCGTGGTCGCGGGTGTAGCTTGTTACGTTTACGATAAATTTGTTGATTTCCGGGTCGGCGTATACCTGCTCGGCCAAGGCTTGGATTTTTACGATGTCTTCGCCGTCCGCCACGGGTTTAAGCTCGTCCATCGGGTTTTGGCCTTTAAAGCGGTCGAGCATTTTGCTTTCTTCCTTGGATTCCGGGTAGCCCAAGGATATTTTCATAAAAAAGCGGTCGAGCTGGGCTTCTGGTAGGGCGTATGTTCCCAGATATTCCACGGGGTTTTGCGTGGCAAGCACCATAAACGGCGACGGAACTCGGTATGTCTCACCATCCACCGTGACTTGATTTTCTTCCATGACTTCCAATAGCGACGACTGCGTCTTTGGCGAAGTGCGGTTTATCTCGTCCGCAAGCACAAACTGGCTCATCACAGCCCCCGGCCGATACTCAAACTCCCCCGTCTTAGGCGAAAACGCAGAATACCCCGTAATATCACTGGGCATGATATCCGGCGTAAACTGAATCCGCTTAAAGCTCCCGTCAAGCGACTTGGCCAACGCAGCCACAAGGCTCGTCTTCCCCACCCCCGGCACGTCCTCGATAAGCACATGCCCACGGCACACAAGGGTAGCAACCACCAAGGATACAGCATACCGCTTGCCCACGATTATTTTTTCTACATTGCCGATTATCTGCCGCATACATTTTACGGCTTGCTCGTTTGTTAGAATTATCATCACGCTATCCCCAAATGCTCTTTAATAGAAGCCTGTAATATCTGCGAAAAATTAACGCCCGCTTTTTCTGCCTCTTCGTTTAGCCACGAAGGTATTGTAAGGTTTTTTCTTACTGTTTTGCTTGTTAATTTTTTCCTATACGCCGCAATATCGGAGTCTACGAGGGTAACCAGTTCGCCCTGCTCGCAGCTTATGCTTGATATATCCGATGGTGCAGGCAATGCTCTCCCTGCGTCGAGTTCCACCACACACCATATGGATATCGCGTCCCTTGCCATTTCTATTGCGTCGGCTATATTTTCGCCTTGGGTGTCAATCTCGCAATCCGGAATGGACGCAATTAATTGCTTGCCTGCATTGGAAATAATTACGGGGTATACAACTTTCATAACCGACCTCCTATCTTATGCCGCTTCTTTTTAGGATTTTCTTTGCCAATATTTCATTGATTTCCACTTGACGGCTAATTGCTTCCCTCTTTGTTCCGTTGGTGTAGATATCATGCTTGCTTCCATGCCGTTCTAAATGCCAGCCATTTTGCTCTAACTTTTTAATTAAATCTCTGCGTTTCAAGCCGCCTCCCCCTTGCCTATTTTATAATACGCATACCATGCGTATCCGTCAATAATATTTGCAAAAAAAATCAACCGACGATATTTTATCACCGGTTGATTTTTGTTTTTCTATTGATTTTTCTACCGAGACTGCATGTAGGCTATGGTCTGAAATGTGCCGTTTATTCTGTTGTTAAAAATTTCGCTAATTCTGCCGTTTAGCCCGTTGTACCCGTTGTTCCAATTGTTACGGGTTCCGTTGTTAAACAGGTTGTTAAAAATCTCGCGCAGCCTGCCGTTTAAGCCGTTTATTTCGGGTCTTTCGGCGTTTCTGTCTCTGGCATTTCGGATATATTCTATGTCGTCTATGCCGTAGAATCTGTTGGTTACGGTGCAGCGGATTCCGTGCAGGTACGCTGTTCTTGTTTCTTCGTTCCACTCGGGGATTAGGCCAAAGGCGTCTGCTACGGCGCGCAGCGGGATAAACTGACGGTCATGTCTTAGCTCGGAGGACATAAGCTCGCCGCGTGCGTTTCTTATCGGCACTCTTTCGCCTCCGACGGTCATATACGTGTCGTTTACTACAAATCGAAGGTCCAGGCCGCTCGGGTCGATGATACCCATGCGGGTTTCCGGATGCCATTCTACGTCCATGTCGAGGGCGTAGCCGATAAAGCGTATCGGCAGCATTATAGAATCCGCCTCGGGCTTAATATAGGCATATACGTCCATAGGAGTAATGCGTGTCGGGTCTTGGTGATACCGCTCATGCGTAAAGTTGCCCGCTTCGTCGTAGTATCTGTATCGGGTAAACCGCTCTCTGTAGGTCGTAAAATCCCTGTCCGTCACTATTATGCTGTCTAATACGAAGCAAGTTCTTCTGCCTACGGGCACTCTGCCATCAAATACCAGCATGTCAAACAGTCTGTTCCATGCATTTTCTATTGACGGACGGGCGGGTAAACGCACCGGCGGACGCACCTCAGGGCCTTCCGAGCTTCCGTAGGCATCCGCTATCACAATTTCAAGGTAAATGCGGTGTGCTACAAAGCGGTATTCGCATGTTGCAACATCGCAGTCGGCGCATGAGCAGCCTTCGAATATCAGCACTCCGCGGTGTATACCGGACGAGAGACCTGCACTCGGCGCGATGGTAACGCTCTTGCTGTCACGATGGCGGAGCGGGAACACACGACGGTGTACATCGCCCAAGGGCTGCGGGTTTGTGCCGTTTACTATGGTAAAGCTCGGGTTGTCTTCGATACGTGCGACAAGGTTTCTTATTGTGCTGTTACCTTGGTTTGTGATGGTAAATGTTTTTTGTTCGGTGTTGTTTTCGAATACAACCGTGGAGTCCTCGAGGTATAGTACGCCGTCTTCTGCAAAGCCCTGCGGCGCAGTCGGGTGAAGCCTGCCGTCCTCGCCAAACATGTCGCGGTAACGGGTGACTGCGGGGATTCCGTTTACGGTGATGTCTACACTGCGGTATACCTCGTAGCTGATTGGCACGGGGTCAATGTTAATCGGGTCGAGTACGCCGTCTATTAATACTACTGCTTCTACGATAAGCGTACCGTGGTAAATACCCGGTCGCAGATTGTGGTTAGGCCCAAGGCGGAGCGATACGGACTCGCCTGAATCAAGCCGAATGTACGGCCTTGTAATGCCGTCCCATATGCAGTTTTCGCAACCACCGTATTCGCAGCAATCCACACCTTCCAGCCAGAATGCATTGGTTTCCTGAACAAGCTCCCCGTCCCCGCCGTCGGGTAACAGTCCTACACGCATTAGGATTATCGGTGCAGAGCCTCGGTTTGTAAGGGTTGCCACCCTGTTGTAGATGTTTGTAAATACGATTTCGCGTATATGGGTGGTTGTGCCGTCAGGGCATGGTGTTGGGATATCCCAGTCTGTTTCCCATTCTGTATCCCAGTCTACGTCCCAATCTACGTCCCAGTTAATATCCCAGTCGATGTCCCAGTCGATATCCCAATCAATATCCCAGTCGAGATAGCCGTCGTCGCCGATACCGCCACCCCAGCCGCCGCTGCCCGGAGGCAAAACGCCGCCGCCCCAACCCGGAGGCCAGCCGGGAGGCCAGTCTTCAGGCCAATCGTCGCCCGGAGACCAGTCCGGAGGCCATACGTTGCCGCCATCGCTGCCCGGAGGCCAGCCGGGAGGCCAACCTGTAGGCCAATCGTCGCCCGGTGACCAGCCCGGAGGCCATACAGCGGGAGGACGCACTACAAAGCGCAGTACAATCTCGATAAGCAGACCATAGATGTTTGTGATTTCCAATACGGCCTCGTGTATGCCAATCGCCAAGCCCTCTACAGGCGTCACGACTATCGCAAGCGGTATGGTATCACCCGCCAAGAGGTCTCCCATCAATATCGTGTCAAGCGGATACGTGATGGTAAACGCAGAGGCATTTTCGCCCGTAATCTGCGCACTTAGTCCGGTGATATCCACCAATCCTTGGTTTAGGAGGTAGAAGGTAATGTTGGTAGTCCTGTCATAGCCAAAAATACGTGACATAAACTCGGCTGTACGGTCGCCTACTTCTAAAGTGCGTATGGCGGTGTCAATGTCATCAAAGCCGGGCAATCTTTCCACGGCGTTAACACGCACATCATATGACTGTGGCGGCGGTATCATAACTTCGAGATAAATGCGATGTGCCACAAAGCGGTATTCGCATGTTGCAACATCACAGTCGGTACATGAGCAGCCTTCAAATACCAGCACTCCGCGGTGTATACCGGGCGAGAGGTTGGCACTCGGCACGATGGTAACGCTCGCAATGTCACGGTGGGCAAACGGGAACACACGACGCTGTACATCGCCCAAGGGCTGCGGGTTTGTGCCGTCCACTATGGTAAAGCTCGGGTTATTTTCTATGCGTGCTGCCATATTTCTTATTGTGCTGTTACCTTGGTTTGTGATTGTAAATGTTTTTTGCTCGATGATGTTTTCGAATACAACCGTGGAGTCATCAAGATACAGTACGCCGTCATTGGCAAAGCCCTGCGGTGTCGTCGGGTGGAGCCTGCCGTCGTAGCCAAACATGTCGCGGTAGCGGGTAACGGCGGGGATACCGTTTACGGCGATATCCACACTGCGGTATACCTCGTAGACTATCGGCACGGGGTCAATGTTAAGCGTACCCGGTACGCCGTCTATAAATACGCCTGCTTCTACGATAAGCGTACCGTGGTAAATGCCCGGTCGCAGATTATGGTTAGGTCCAAGACGGAGCGATACGGATTGGCCTGCGTCAAGCTGAATGCGAGGCCTTGTAATACCGTCCCATGTGCAGCTTTCGCAGCCGTAGTCGCAACAATCCACGCCCTGCACCCAGAATGCATGGGTTTCTTGTACCAGCTCCCATTCCTCGTCATCTGCCAACAGCCCTACACGCAGCAGGAATATCGGGGCAGAGCCACGGTTTGTGAGGGTTGCCACTCTGTTATAGATATTTGTAAATACGATTTCGCGCATGTGGGTGGTTGTGCCGTCCGGGCATGGTATCGGGATATCCCAGTCCATTTCCCATTCCATATCCCATTCTACATCCCAGTCCACGTCCCAGTTGATTTCCCAGTCGATGTCCCAATCAATATCCCAGTCCAAATCCCAGTCAAGGCTGCCGTCTTCGTCGCCGCCCCAGCCGCCGCTGCCGTCGCCCGGTGGCAAACCGCCACCGCCCGGAGGCCC
>WQRQ01000034.1 GCA_009786685.1 Defluviitaleaceae bacterium | reverse complement strand
GCTCGCCTTGGGGGCCGGGGGAGCCGGGTTCGCCCGGTAGGCCTTGTTCGCCTTGGGGGCCGGGTTCGCCGGGGGGGCCTTGTTCGCCCGGGGGACCGGGGGGGCATGGGGGTCTGAGGCTTGGGGGGCACATTCCTATGCTGGGGCCTCTTTCGTTGTTTTTTCCGTAATCGGCAAATAAGTTGTTGCTTCTGTTTTCTCCAATATGGTTGCTCATATTATATTCGGTTTTATTGCTCATGTTATCACTCCTTGTAAAAATACCTTCTTGTACATTTTATACAGTGAAGGGCAAAATGGTGACAAAAAAAAGCACCCTAACGCGGGTGCTCTTATAAAATACAATTCAGTTTTTATGGGCTCGAGACGACATTCCCACCATGCTACAGTCGGCGAAATGCGGCTGTGCCGCTTAGCCCGCCGAGGCCTTTTTTACCGCGCCTGCTCCGCCGCGTCTGCGGCGTGGTTTGCGATATATGGGCTGGCGATCTTCGTTTGTTACTATGGTTGGGGGTTTTTGTTCTTCTACCGTGTCGCGGGTTATTATGCAGCGTTCTACGGTGTTGTTGCTTGGCATGTCGTACATGGTTTCGGTTAGGATGTTTTCCAAAATGGCGCGTAGGCCGCGTGCGCCTGTTTCGCGCTCGAGGGCTTTTTGGGCTATGGCGCGTAGGGCGTCTTCTTCGAATTCCAGATATACATGGTCGAGTTCGAAGAGATATTGATATTGCTTGGTGAGCGCGTTTTTGGGATTGCTCAAAATGGAAACAAGGGTATCCTCGTCGAGATTGTTTAGCGTTACCATCACGGGCAGGCGGCCAATCATCTCGGGGATAAGGCCGTAGCGGTGAAGGTCGCGGGGTTGTACGTGCTGTAGGATATCGTCGGCAATTTTTTCGGCTTTGGTTTTAACCTCTGCGCCGAAGCCGATTACTTTTTTGTTAAGACGTTGCTCGACGATTTTTTCCAAGCCGGCAAATGCTCCGCCGCATATGAAAAGAATGTTTGTCGTATCAATTTGCAAGAAATCCTGGTGGGGGTGCTTACGCCCGCCCTGCGGCGGCACGGAAGCCAGTGTGCCCTCAAGAATTTTCAGCAAGGCCTGCTGAACGCCCTCGCCGCTTACATCGCGTGTAATCGAGGGATTGTCGGAGCGACGTGAGATTTTATCCAGCTCGTCGATGTAGATGATTCCGCGCTCGGCACGCTCTATGTCGAAGTCGGCGGCCTGTATTAATTTTAGCAGAATATTTTCTACGTCTTCGCCTACGTAGCCTGCCTCGGTGAGACTGGTTGCGTCGCAAATTGCGATGGGTACTTGCAGAAAACGCGCAAGGGTTTGCGCTAAATGCGTTTTGCCTACACCTGTAGGGCCGATTAGCAGCACGTTACTTTTTTGTACCTCTACCTCGGCGTCGTCGCCCATATGCTCCATTGCGATACGCTTGTAGTGGTTGTAAACGGCAACGGAAAGCGCGACCTTTGCACGCTCCTGCCCGATTACATACTCGTCGAGAAATGCCTTGATTTCCTTGGGCTTGGGTAGGTCAAAGGTTTCGTCGAAGTCGGGCAAATCCTCCATGCTCTCGTCGAGGATTCCGCAGCACATATCTACGCATTGGTCGCAGATGTATACATTTGCGCCCGCGATTATTTTGTCAACCTGGTCTTGGTGCTTGCCGCAAAAGGAACATCTTGCAATATTGCGGGCGTCAAATTTTGCCGGCATTATGAAGGCTCCCTTCGAGTGACAATCTTGTCAATCAAGCCATATTCGAGAGCCTCTTCGGCAGAAAAGAAGCGGTCGCGGTCGGAGTCGAGCGTCACTTTTTCTACGGATTGGCCTGTGTTTTTCGCCATTATTTCGTTAAGCTTTTTCTTCATTTGAACAATGCGCTCGGCGTGGATTTGGAAATCCGAGGCTTGGCTGCGGCCGATTCCGCCCGAGGGCTGGTGAATCATAACTTCTGCATTTGGCAGTGCAAAGCGTTTGCCCTTCGCGCCGCCGCAAAGCAAAAACGCGCCCATGCTCGCCGCCATTCCCACGCAAATGGTGGAAACATCGCATTTGATATGATTCATTGTGTCGTAGATTGCCATGCCTGCGGTGATTGAACCGCCGGGACTGTTGATATACAGGCTAATATCCTTGTCGGGGTCTTCCGATTCCAAGAACAAAAGCTGCGCGACAATAAGGCTCGCACTCACGTCGGATACCTCGTCCCCGAGGAAGATGATTCTATCCTTTAGCAGACGTGAGTAGATGTCGTACGACCTCTCACCTCTGCTGGTTTGCTCGATTACATATGGTACTAAATTTGCCATGTTAGTTTTCCCCCTGTTCTTCGTCTGCTTCCGGCTCTTCGAATTTCTCGTCGTCCGATGCTACCGCTTTTTCCATCACAAGGTCCAAGGCTTTTTCGCATTTTATCGAACGCTCAAGTTCCTTGCGGCGGTGCGGGTGCATTTCTTCTATTAATTCTTGCAGCTCGTCGCCTTCTTTTTGGGAGGCTTCTGCTACACGTTTTTGGAAGTCTTCTTCCGATACGGTTATTTCTTCTTTTTTGGCTACGGCTTCTAGAGCCAGCATTCCTGTTACGTCAATTTCTGCCTGCTTGCGCCACGAGGCTTTTAGCGATACCTCCGACGTTTGCGTAAAACGCATGTAGCTCTCGATGTCCATGCCGCGCATTTGGATTTGGTGCGTGAAGTCGTTCATCATGTCGTCGAGGCGGCCGAGGTACATTTCTTCGGGTACTTCCATTTTTGTTACTTCTACGAGTTTCTTCATTATATGAGAACGCTTGTTGTTTTCCAGATTAGCTGTTTTGCTTTCCGTAATGCGCTTTGCCAAGTCCTCTTTAAACTCCGCAAGGGTATCAAACTCGGAAACATCCTCGGCAAACTCGTCGTCTATCTCGGGCAGCTCGTTGGCCTTTACATCCAGCACCTCCACCTCAAAGGTGGCCGATTTTCCCGAATAATCCGCATGGTGGTAGTCCTCGGGGAACGTAACCTCAACTGTAAGGTCGTCGCCCGGCACATGCCCAACAACCTGCTCCTCAAAGCCCGGAATAAACTGCCCCGACCCAAGCGTAAGGTCATGGTCTTCGCCCGCGCCGCCTTCAAACGGCTCGCCGTCCATAAAGCCCTTGAAGTTAATCGTTACCACGTCGCCCATTTCTGCCGGGCGGCTTACGCTTACCTGACGTGAGTTTTTTTCCTGCTCCGCTTTTAACGCTTTTTCTATATCTTCTTCCGTTGCGTCCGATTCTGCATTAGGGTACTTTAGCCCATTGTACTCCCCTACCTCCACCTCGGGACGGATGAACACCATGGCAATAATAACCGCGCCGTCCTTTTCGCTCATCTCACCCGGCTCGATTTCCGGGCGGTACACAGGCTCTATCTCATGCTTATCCAACGACGCCTCGTACGCGTCCGGCAATACATAGTTAAGCGCGTCCTCATAAAAAACATCGCGCCCATACATCTGCTCTATCATTTTGCGGGGGGCTTTACCCTTGCGGAATCCCGGCATATTAAAATATCCTTTTGTACGATTGTACGCATGTTGCAGACCCTCACGAAACCGCTCCGGCCCTACCGTTATCGTTAGCTTTAACTTGCAGTCCTCGACTTTTTCCATCTCGCAGCCCGATATAAAATCTACTTTGTTCTTTTTCTCTTTTTTTGCCGATGCCATATACTCCGCACCCTCCAGTAATAGCGAGTTATACCAAATGCTGAAAACATTTACCGACGACGAGCCAAACTCTGAAGGCTTTAATTAAGAGTTTGGCAACAGAGGAGGTTAATGTTTTCGCACTTTGGTATAACTCGATTTTTTTCTTGATTTGCAAACAAAGACGAGTATAACATATTGGGATTTCGGTGTAAAGCCGCCATGCGGGGTTATTTCTCGCGAACGCACTTGCGAAGAAAGTGTGTACGATACCCCTTTGGCGGGGGGGAGTACGCCTCCTGTGGTATCGTGCGCGTCCGGCGCGGGGAATTCCCCGTGATAGCCGCGCACGACATCCGAGGAGGCGCACGACCCCCATTCCCGCTCTTCAGACAAAATTTTATTTCTTGCGTATTTTATGGTATAATAATTTTTGCGGAGGTGAAAAAATGGAGCCTAAAATTATTATTCTTATGACGTTGATTGTTTTTGCTGCGTCGTTTTTTGTTTGGGTTTGCGGGCATGTAATTGATAAGCTTAGCCGCGATAAATTCAAATGCGCGCACTGCCGTCGACGTGTAAGCAACAGCGAAAAAGACGTCTTTTTCACAGACGGGATATGTAAAACTTGCGGGGAATATTTAATTCCGAATGCCGCTCGAAATAAATCAAATTAAAGGAGATTCAAAAAATGAAAGCAAAATCAATAACACTCGCAATTATTGTGGTAATAATAGCCACAGCCATCGCCATCGTTTTACCGTCACTGCACATGATACGCACAGAAGAAGCCGCCGTAGTGCGCGTATGGGGCGTGGTAGACCGCGTTTTGCAGCCGGGGCTTAACTTTGTATTTTGGATACCAAACGAGGTGCAGCGTTTTGATTTGCAGGTGCGCGAGCAGAGCTTTGCCTTTAGCGCGTACAGCGTGGACGCGCAAAATATTAACGGCTACGTTACCGTGCTGTATCAGCTAACCGATGCCCGCTCCGCCATGCAGGTGGCCGAGCAATTTGGCTCTATGCATAACCTTGAGTCCCGCATGGACGGCGTTTTTTTGGAAGAAATCCAAAACGTGTTTGCCCGTAAAAGCGCGATGGAAATTGTAGCCCAGCGTGCATTCCTAAGCCAAGAAATCCACCAAAACCTAACCCGCCCGGAAATCACAGGGCAGTTTCACGTACGTATCCACACGGTATCCGTAGAAAGCATAGTCTTCTCCGCGGCCTTTGAACAAGCCGTAGAAAACCGCATGATAACAGAACAGGCCATGATGCAGGCAGAATTTGAACGCGAACGCGCCCTAGTAATAGCCAACCAGCAACTGGAGGTAGCCCGCCTGGAATCCGAAGCCGTAATAGTAGCAGCCCAAGCCGACGCAAGAGCCTTGTCAATAATGCAAGACGCATGGGGCGACTTGGGCACAGAAGTCCGAGAAATAATGCTGCGCCAACAAATGATAAATAGCTGGGACGGCGTAATGCCCCGAGTAGTAGCAGGCGGCAGCGGTGCAGGGGAAATGCAGTTTATTATTGATGGTGTTATGTCGTATTAAAATGGTAATCCCAATGGTCTTGCGGTGTATGTTCTCCGGAAGGCCATTGGGTTGCCGTCTACGCCTGTCAATATTATTTCTATCTCTACAAGGTCGCCGGTTACTTCCCATTTGATTTCGAGATTCTTATTCCTGAAAAAGTCGCGTTCGAACAGTATGCTCGGGGGGCTTTCGGGGGTGGGGGTGCGCAGTGTAAGCCCCTCGCTTTCTACATCGAATACAAAGTTTTGTGTACCCGTAATGATTCTTAAACGCTCGTCGTCTGTGTCTGAGGGGATTGTTCCTAAATGTGGGATGATTTCTGTTGCATTTGCTATATCGTACATAATCACAGTGGCAATGTTATCCAAGAGAGTGTTGGCTTCTGCAAAGGTGTTTGCGCGTTCAAAAGCGCGATATATTGGTATAAATATCGCCGTCGCCGCTATCATAATTATGGAAAATACAAGCATGGACACAATAAGCTCGATAAGCGTCATGCCTTTATTATTTAGGGCTTTTTTTATTTTCATGGTGTACTCCTAGTTAGGCCTGAAAATTTTTAAATTAAAGTCTTTCGATTCCAATATAGCAATTTCTATATTGATTGGGGCGGCGTCGGGAATTGTTAATACAAATACAGCTACATCGACCGGGGTGATGATACTTACATCCCTTAAAATCTCATTTGCCTCATCCTGTATGCTCGCCGCGGTCTCTCGCGCAGAATGGGAAATTTGCATTGAAACCTGTATCATCATAGTAACGGTTGCGACCAAAACCACAAAAATGAGTATGCTTACTATGCCTTCTATAAGGCTTGCACCATCGCGGCCTTTTAGAAGGTGTTTTGACTTGTCGATTAATTGTTTAAAAAATCGGATTTGTTTCATGTCTTATAAACTCCCACGGTTTGTTATATGTGATTTCCATTTCCCCTGATTCGGGAGGGATAGTCTTTACGTCATTGAAAGTCCCTTCTTGTAAATTAACACCGCTTATACGATATGTTGTTCTTGTTACCATTATAAAATCTTCGCCGTTTGGGGCGGTGTACTTTGTTGTTAGTGTGATAGCAACCTCTCCGGAAACCGTTACATTAAGCGGTAAAGCAGAAAGCCCCGTTGCAACGTCATACCGTCTATAGTGCGCTATAACAACATATATGTCGTTCCAGACGATGTTGATACCATATTCCACATCCTCCAAGGGGAAATTAATATCCGTACCCAGCAACCTGCTATTCATGCAGCTAATGGAGATACAGTCATACGGCGGCGGCAGTGTTAATATTCTGGGGGGTATCATCTGATACGGCGTATAATCCGGGTCTATAGAATCAAAATTAAACCTATCTTCCAGTGCGTTAAAAACATGTAGCAACAATAAATCACCCAATGTATTTATCGTACCCAAATCATCCCCCAATGTAACCATCTGCGCATCTATCGTCCGTTCCATGCTACCTACATACAAATCCAACTGGGTGCGATGTTTTTGGGCAATGCTCGCGCCGCGGCTGAGAGAAGCCGCAGTAATTGCCGACACTCCTACAGCTAACAGTGCGAGCATAATTGCGAGTACATATATAAGCGCAAATCCGCCTTTGTTTTTTAGAATTTTTTTCATCTGCTTCTCCGTCCGAGTTTGGCTTTAACAAACTTTCCTAAGGCGGCGGCTATGATAACGGCAATAACACCTGCGGCTGCGGTGGTTTGGTGAAATGTCGAGCGTTCCGATATTGCTGCTGTGATTGTCGGCGTCTCTATAGTTACATATATATGCGGGCGTATTGCTGCGGTGTTGATTGCTTCTCTTATTGCCTGCGTCAGCTCTGTTTGTATTTCCGCACTTACTACGCTATTGACTGGCCATATTATAGTCACATCGCTGCCCCATGCTGAGTTAAATCGGTGCGGGTCTCCCATAGGGGAACCGTACTCGGGGTATGAATCGTTATAGCTATACCATGTCACTCCGGATATCCTCACGGGGATTGTTTGAAGGTCGCCTGCGTTGGTTAGTGTCAGTGTTACTTCCAGCTCATCAGGCATTTCATCCAATTGGCCTAATACCGTTGTTGCTCCGGGGACAGCTACTCTGGGCGTTCCGTACGCTACGCTCCTTACCGCCTCGCTACTTTCTATCGGCAATGTAATCGCGGCCGTTATTGTCGGCGTTTGGATTGTCACATATATATGCGGGGGTGTTGCCGCTGTGTTGATTGCAGCCATGATTACCTGTGTCAAGTAGTGGTCTCGCATTTCTTGTATCATCGGGCTGTTATCCGGCCAAATGATTGTTGCGTTTGCAAATGATGGGCTAAAACTGTGCTGTCCGCCCGCAGGGTAGCCATACTGCGGGAAGCTGTCACTTTGCCATGCTACGCCCGAAACTCTTACCGGAATAAATTGCAAGTTGGATGTTGTGTCGGTTAACGTCAGCATTACCTCCAATACATTTGGCATTGGCGAGGGATAGGTTGCTCCGGGGACGTTGGCTCTTGGTGTTCCGTATGCCACGTTTCGATTTACTGCATTGTTGTCCGCCGGCATTTCAAGCTCCGCCGTAAATTCCGGCGTTAAGATTTCTATAATTATATACGGGCGGTTTACATCCGGATAGTTTATCGCAAACAGTAAGTCGTCTATTATATCCTCCCACATTTCCGGGCTGATTTCGACAGGTCGTGTCAGGTTTGCTTCCGTTACGTCTCCTATAAATGCAGCCTTGGTTATTGCTCCCGGTGGTGGATAAATGCTCGATGGGAATGTGGGGTCTGCTATGAATTCCCACTCTAATATTCCTATTATTTCCATCTCGGTAAAGGTTGCGTCTTCTACGGACACCGTGATTATCATGCTTGTCGGCAGTGCCAAGACTTCTCTGCTTGACAATAATAGTGTAGATACGGGCATGTCATCAAAGGACGTTCCGAATAATATATATCTTTTCGGTGCGTTATTATCGGGCGGCCATACGATATATTCTACTTCAAACGTCGGCGGAAGGATTGTCACATATATATACGGACGGCCTACGTCCGGACGGTTTATCGCCGACAGCAAGTCGTATATTATATCCGACCACATAACATCGCTGATTTCGTAAGGACGCTCCAAGTCTTCTGCCGTTGCATATCCTGCGATTGTAAATGCGTGGCTTGTTCCTGATGGATAACCGCCCGATGGGAATACAGGGGGTGTTACAGATTCCCATTCTACTCCTCTTGTTATTGTCAGTACGTCGAAGGTTGCGTTTTCTACTGCCACAGTGATTGTTACGTTTGTTGGCAATAGCGCAGCTTCCGGGACATCATCAAGGGATGTGCCGAACGGTACATATCTTGGTGTTGCATAATTATCCGACGGCAAGGCAATCATTTCTGCTTCAAACTCCGGAGTTAGGATTGTTACATCTATATGCGGGAGTTTTTCGGTTGTGTTGATTGCTGTTGCGATTAATTGCTGCAAATAGTCATGCATTTCTTGCGTTATCGGACTGTCATCGGGCAAAATGATTGTTACATCTGTCCAGGTTGGGTTAAACCTGTGTTGTCCGCCCACAGGATAGCCGTGCGGCGGGAAGCCGTCTTGATAGCTTTCCCATGTTACATCCGAGATTCTTACCGAGACTGATTGCAGGTCGGCTACTGTGTTGGTTAATGTCAGCGTTACTTCCAGCACATCCGGCATTGACGCGGGATATGCTGCTTCGGGGACGTCGGCTCTTAGTGTTCCGTATGATACATAACGGTTTTCTTTGTCGTTTTCGTAAGGCAGTCCAAGCTCCGCCGTGATTTGCGGCGTTAGGATTTCCACTGTTATTGTCGGTGGGATTGCGTTTTGTATTGCTTCCTGCAACGCTTCCAACTCATGCTGTGTTGCCCATGGCGGCCATGCAATCCCGGTTAAATCCCAATTAGCTACCGTAAAATCATGCGTACCCGACGGGAAGCCAAACCGCGCTTCTTCGGCATATGTCTCCGAATACCACCGCGCCCCGTGTTTTATCAACATTACATGCTCTACATGGGCGTTTTCTATTGTTACTTCTATTAATAATGTGGCAGGCAAATTGGCCTTGGTTGCTACACTTACATACGGTGTCCCAAACAGCACCTCTCGCTCTGTGTCGGCGTTATTATTCGGCAAACTTACGCACACGGGATAAAATATCGGCTCTTTAATTGTTACATTTATTGTCGGCGGGATTGCGTTTTCTATCGCTTCCTGCAACGCTTCCAAATCATGCTGTGTTGCCCATGGCGGCCATGCAATCCCGGTTAAGCCCCAATTAGCTACCGTAAAATCATGCGTACCCGACGGGAAGCCAAACCGCGCTTCTTCGGCATATGTCTCCGAATACCACCTTACTCCGTGTTTTATCAGCGTTACATAGTCCATGACGTAGGCGTTTTCTATTGTTACTTCTATGGCTAACGTGCCGGGCAAATCCGCCTCGGTTGCTACGCTTGCATACGGTGTCCCAAACAACACCTCGCGCTCTGTGTCGTCGTTACCCGCCGGTAAGTTTACTGTTACAGGATAAAACGTCGGTGTTTCTATCGTTACATTTATTGTTGGATGAGCTGCATTTTCTATTGCGTTTTGCACAGCAATCCTACTTGGTTCTGTTACCCATACCGGCAACTCGATTAGGTCTGTATTCCAATTGGATACTTCAAATACATGCTCACCCGACGGGAAGCCACGCTGCGCCTCATCGGCGTATGTCTCCGAAGACCACTCAACCCCGGTTTTTGTTAAGGTTATACTCGGCACTGCCGCTCCGCTTACATCTACTGTGATTTCCAGAGTATCGGGCAGGTTTGCCGCCTGCGACACTGCTGCGTACGGGGTTAAAAACGGTACAGTGCGATAATGCAGATTATTTAATTCCGGCAAATCTACATTCACATCTTCAACTGCAAAGTTGCCGCTCGCGGTTACTCGTACTGTTGCAATTTCGGAATCCAATACAAACACTTCCGGCGTTCCGCCATCCCTTCTTGCGGTTAGCAAAATTTGGAAATCAAGGTCAAATACCCCGGCTCTCCGTGGTGTAAACAGTAAACGGAAGGTTCCGCCGCCGCCTGCCCATATGCTTGCGGCAAAATCGTCGTTATCAATCCCGTCGGGGTATCCGACAAGTACGACATTTAGGGTAAAACCATAGTTGCCGTCATCCAGCATATTTGCCAGTGTATCTCCCAAAAAGTCCAGTGACTCCTGTTGTGTGCCGCTCACATAAAGGTATCTGTATGCCGAGCTTCTGTTTTCCGGACGCGGGCGGATACCTACTACCGGGTTTGGGAATCGGAGAATAACATTGAGCGGTGTCCCGCCGTCATCATATAAATATCTGTACTCTGCGGACATGCTTATAAACGACACGCCAAAGCCTGTGCCGTAGTATTCGAGCCTATAGCTGTATTCCCTTCTTCTTGTATTATCATCCAATCCGGCATCGCGGATAGTAATACGCGTTATGCCTTCGCTGTAATCAGTGAAATAATCTGCGAGTTCCCTGTCGCCATTGCCTAGCACCTCATATACACCGCCGACGAGCCTAAAGCCATCTGGGATTAAAGAATTTATCAGCCCTGTGATTATAAGACTTTCATCTATATTGAGTGCGTTTTCCACCATAAGTGTCACATCAAACGGGCCGTCATACAAAGTACCGTCAATCGTTTTTGACAACCTTACCGGGTCTATAAAAATTTGGGTAGGCACAGTTGCGTTTATACGGCGATAATCCAAAAACGGCAGAGGACGGAAATCCGACATGTTTATCCTGCCTTCGCTGTAGTCAACAGCCACTTGTTTTCTAAAGAAAAACAGCAATGTGGTAGCAGGGCCTGCTGCCGTTTCGGGATACACATATCTCAAAACACGAATAGAATATTCTATCTGTAATGACTCTCCCGTTTGAAGTGTAATGTGTGGGGGAAGAGTGATTGTTAAAGTGTAATCGTTGTTAAGGTGCGGTTGTATAACTGAATCCGGCAGAATCGTACTGCCGTCGCGACGGGTGATAACAAGACTACTGTCCAAAAACTCAATATAAGCATTAAACGGCTGCATTTCGCTCCGGATTACAATATTATTTGCCGGCATTTCGCCATGGTTTTCTATGCGTACATCCACCGTTAATATATCCTCCGGTTTTACAAACAAAACATCGTTTCCTCGTTCATCCCTTATATATTTGTCAATTGATAAAAATGCCGGGGAATTAAATGAAACGCTGTCGAGATAATTGCCCGTGGTAATACGCGTCGGCCCCGAAGCGGACTGGAACGCAAACTCGGCAGAATCATACCAATCCGAAGGAATATCCACCAAACCGTAAAATTGTTTCCAACCGTAGGATACACCCCAATAGCCGATTACGTTAGTTCTGGCACAGCTTAGCCAAGCCCATGTTCCTACGCCGGGGTTAAGAAGCGTATCTCTGCTTATCCCGTTAAGAGGTATTGTATTCGGGCCGCCCGAGGCAGCAACGCCAAACTCAGGTCTATCGGACCAAAATGTAATACCGAAGCCCTCTCGTGTGCCGCCGTTGCGGGCTGTTGTTGTCGTATCGCCAACCCAAACATCGTATAAGAAAACACGCGTCGTTGGGATATTTTGCCTTACCATTTCTCCGTTAGGCTGTAAATAGTCACGGCCTCGATGGAAGCTTAAATCAAACGGCCCGCCGCTGGTATTGCCGCTCGGCATACCTTGGTGTGACGACCTGTATCTGACAGTATTCCATGCCGCCGGGTTTAATATTACACCGGCCTGTGTGCCGAGGTTTGCGGTATTTGTTAACCAGGTGGGTATAGTCGTACTCCCGTTAAACGTAGGCGCGGAGCGCGGGGATTGAGCGGGGCGTATCAGTACCATTGCATTATCCCTGATTATCGCCTGCGGCTCGTTTGCAACTATGGGGGGATTATCGGGGCTAACGGGTGATAAAAAGAAATTAAGCCTGTCTCCGTCGGCGGGTGGCGGTACATAACCGCTCCACGGTGAAGGAATCCCCGGGAAGCCGTTTGTGGCATGGAAGAATGAATAATAGAATTGCGCGCCCTGAGTAGTAGGTAATACCTGATACAGTGTGCCGGGTGTTTCCGCATTTAGCTCCGCATACCGATAAGGCGAATTACGTACATTATTTGCAACATTGATTGCGTTCCTTGCCCTGTTTTGCCCCAAGTGGTTAGTACGCATAAATTCGTCGGCAGCATTAGGCTCTTGTAGCTCTATCAACCGCCATCTGGGGATATAATTTGCGGAGGTAAATCCTGCGGGTGACGAAGGCTCACCAAATGGTGCTCTCGTATCGGGAACAAGAAAACCGACCCTAGTAGGGTTAAAAAATGTACGGTCTACAGGGCGGGTATTCCACCCGTCTACCGCGCCCATATCAAGCGAAAACCAATCATTACCCATCCATGTAAATGGAGGAACAGGCCCACCAAAGCCCGGAGCCGCAGGAACAGGAACGCCGTCCAAGCTCAAAAATTCACCGGTAAAATGAGGGTTAATAAATATAGGTGCATTAGCGCGCTCGGAAGTAAATCTGGTGGGATACCAGTCATGCCTGTCTAATTGCTCCGGCCTTGCCGGGCTGTCTGCCACAGGCCAGCTACGCGGCGGCGTTGCGATTGCGGAAAAAATAGGATAGGGATACGCCCGTAGCGGGCCGGGGCTTGGGGGCTGCCGCCAGTTTGACATATTTATATTTTGGATATATGCAATCCACTCCAAGTCCATAAAGTCTGTAATAAAACCTCTGCCGCCAAATTGCGGCCTTGGCACTGCTCTTACGTCGGTTAAGTTGTAATCACCTCTGTGTGGATTTACACTAAGGCCTACATACCAGCTTCCGCTTACAAGATTTTCTATCAATATATGTCTGTGACCTGTTAAGAAAAATGTTGTTTCATTACCGTCACTAACTACGGCAGACGTTCCGCCGCCGATTATGGGATGGAAGTCGTTTCCGACGCGGGGCGAAGGAGCGAAAAGGAAAGCACGTGTAACGCCTGTAGCTTCTCCCGCAACTGCGGAATTATGCCCGACTATTCCCCCTATACTACCCCCTGTACCAATTACAGGGAAATGCTGCGGATAAAAGGGAGAATTATTTGAAAGGAAATACACATCCTCTACCCTGCCCGTGCTTGCGTTATTGCCGACTATGCCGCCGACCATGCTTGTGCCGGATACGGTAGAATGCTCTGCGGCACTTTGTGTTACTGTGCCGTCGTTTCTTCCGGCTATGCCGCCAACGGCTGTTGCGCCCGACGCACCTGCCACGCTAGAATTTTCAATTATACTCAATGAAATAGTACCGGCGTTTGTACCGGAGATACCGCCTGTGGTTGATGCTCCCGTTATATTAGCGTTTCTGAGCCTAACTCTGTCTACTACCCCGGGGTATGAGATATTGGAAAATAATCCGGCACTTCCACTACCGGAGTTTATGACGAGATTATTAATGTTGTAAAAGTGGCCTCTGTAAGTCCCGCTAAAGGGGATGGTGACTACGGCATTGGCAAGGCCGACTGCTCCCGCTCCTGCACCGGTATCCGCATTAGGGTTAGTAAAATTAATGTTTCGATTTTGGTTAAAGGTAAGGCCTGCATTATTTTGCATAAGGCTTATATTTTGCATTTGCCAAGGTGTGCGTATATAGAATTCGTTTAAATCTCGGTATGCGTCATAGTCGAAGGCGGCTCTGGCGAAATAAGGATGCACCCTTGCTACATTAAGCATATCTTCTGTTTCTTCAAATATGACGTCACCTTCGTAATACATGACGTTGATAATCAGAAGCGGTGATGTATGGTTGCTTCCCATTGCCGACATGAGAGTATCACGCGGCAATATAAAACCATACATGCCGCCGGGATTATCTGTAGTTGGCAGTAAAACCTGTGGAAGAGTACCGGCGGGAGGGGTAATTATCGTCCACTCGTCGGGGATTAAATTTGAATCATCCGAAGGCCTGTAATATCCGAACTGCCTTACAAATAATCTAAACTGTGGCGGCAACGTATTGCTTTCCGATAAAAAAATGTAGCCCGCTTCTGTAATGGGTAAATCGTTACGCAGTATTCCGCCTTGGCGATAAAAACCAAACGTATTGCTCGCATATCTTTCAAAATAATGGATACCCGCGCCGATTGGCGGGGGTGGTACGGCTATCGGCCAGTCATCCACAGTGTGACTAAGCGGATATGGGAAAATATCATTGTCGGGGCTGATGGCAACCGAAGCGGGGAGATGGCTTAACTGCGCGGTACAACGCGCCCTGTCCATATCCTCCGGTGCGATATTAAAGAAATTATACGGTATGCCAAAAGGATGTACACCCCACCCGGACAAGAAGAAAGTATCGTTTATCGTTCCACTGCCGCTACCGGCAATAGGCCGCGGCCTGCCGCCGCTTATCGGGGCAATTGCAAGCATTCTTGAGCCGCTTATTGAGCCGCCGCTGTGTATGCCTATAAGCCCTCCGAGAGTCCCCGCTCCCGATACATGCTCATCCGTGTATGTGTTGACAGCTATAAATACGGAACCATTAACATTACCGCCATTTTGTCCTACAACTCCACCTGCCGAAATTGTGCCGTTAATGATACCGCGATGGATAAAGGCGTCGGTAAGCGTTCCGCCGGGGGATATTTCTCCTACCGCTCCGCCTGCGTTTGTTCCGCTTACTTCGGGGTCTTCTATAAAAATGCCGGAAATTTGACCGTTTAACAGGCCAACCGCTCCTCCGGTGTTACCGCTGCCGACAATGGTTACACTCGCGCCGCCTGATGTCGTAAGAGCAGCAACCGTAGCGGATAATGTGCCTATCGCGCCACCTGCATTGGCGTTTTCTCCACCATTTACATTAACATCTGATGCGCCTGTTATCTCTATGGATGTAACAGTCCCGTTTTCAAAATAGCCGATTGCCCCGCCTGCATTGGCATTGTTGCCGTTAATAGTTACCGTGGATGTTCCCGTTACAGTTACAGCGGTAATGTTTCCGCTTGAAAATACACCTATCGCTCCTCCGGCATTGCCGCCGCCGGTTTCTACGTTAGCATTTGCTATCGTAATACCCGCACCAAACGCCATATTACCACTCGAAAACCCAATCACACCGCCTGCGTCACCGCTGCCATTAATAGTTACCGTGGACGCTTCCATTACCGATATAGCGGGAATATTTCCGGATGAAAATACACCTATCGCTCCTCCGGCATTGCCGCCACCGGTTTCTACGTTAGAGCTTGCTATCGTAATACCCGTAATACGTGTAATGCTGCCACCTTTCATATTGCCAATTGCGCCGCCCGCGTTGCCGGAGCCGTTAATGGATACGGAAGAAGTCCCCAGCGTATTAATTCCGAAAATGCTTCCACTTGCAAGTGTGCCAATTGCGCCACCCACACTATTTGTAGCGGTTATTGTATTTTGAATATTTGTAGTAATAACGCCTGAAATCAAACCATCCGACATACGTCCAATCGCGCCGCCTGCGTATTGCGTAGTGACTGTGCTTGTAGACCCTACTGACATTGTGCCGGATACGTTTATAGCGGCATTTATGATTCCGACGGATAATGTGCCAATAGCTCCACCCGCGCTGTCAGAGCCGGAGACAGCAATGTCGGCCACATTTACATCTGCATTAATACTCCCGCCGGACATACGGCCAATAACTCCGCCTGCGTCTTGCGTAGTTACGGTGTCTGTAGACCCTACTGTCATTGTGCCGGATACTTCTATAGCGGCATTTACGATTCCGCCAGATAATGTGCCAATAGCTCCACCCGCGCTGATAGTGCCGGATATAGTCGCGTCTGTTATTGTGATAGTGTCGCCAATAATACTCCCACCGGACATACGACCAATAGCTCCGCCTGCGTATTGCGTATTGGCGGTGTTTGTAGACCCTACTAACGTACTCGCACCCGATACAGTTATGGCATTTACGTTTCCGGCGGATAATGTGCCAATCGCGCCACCCGCACCGGCAGTGCCGGATATAGTCGCGTCTGTTATTGTGATAGTGCCAATACTCCCACCGGACATATTACCAACCGCTCCGCCTGCGTCTTGCGTAGTGATGGTGCTTGTAGACCCTACTGACGTACTCGCCGATACAGTTATGGCATTTACGTTCCCGGCGGATAATGTACCAATCGCGCCACCCGCACCGGCAGTGCCGGATATAGTCGCGTCTGCTATTGTGATAGTACCGCCAATACTCCCGCCGGACATATTGCCAACCGCTCCGCCTGCGTTGCCGTTGCCCCACACCGTTATATCCGGATTGCCGCCTATCGTAAGAGTTGTAACCGTTCCGGCAGAAAATACACCTATCGCACCGCCTGCGTTGCCATCGCCCCACACAGTTACGTCCAAATCACCAATAACATCGGCAATCGTAATATTGTTAATACTCATGCCGGGGGCTGACAAACGGCCTATCGCGCCACCCGCAGTTCCGTTGCCATCTATTGTTATACTCGGGGCTCCGCTAAATCTTATATCGCCGTTAATATTGCCGCCCGTTACATGCCCTAATATGCCGCCTGCGGAGTTGATATCACCCAATCCGTTAATATTCACAGAGGAGGCGGATATGTCCACGGCGTTACTGCCTGTGCCTGCGGAAATTACCCCAACGCCCGACATAAGCCCCACTGCACCGCCGACGGCAGTTTGGTTGTTGTTTGCAATATTTATATTTATCGTCGACTCCTGTATGTTAATGCCGTGATTATCCGCTCCTCCGTTAATTTCTCCGCCGGATATGACACCCACTGCACCCCCGACATTAGTTACGGTGCTTTGAAAATTTACGGTTGTATTTGTTATTTCTATGCCACCATTAATTATGCCGCCGGAGGAGATAAGACCAACCGCACCCCCGGCATTTACGGCATTGCTTATTGTTACGGTTGAACTTGTTGCAAGCACACCAGCTATCCGTATGCCCTCATTGATTATCCCGTCGGAAATTGTGCCTATTACACCGCCGACACTGTTAGTGCCGGTAACGGATATATTGTCTCCTTCTATGGTGAGGTTTGTTACTATTCCGCCGGAAACAGTGCCTATTGCGCCGCCGGTACTGATATCGGAGGGTGGTGGGTTTAATGGGTTTATTGACGGATTTTTAACCATGAGATAAGCCACTGTTCCATCGGATACAACGCCTATTGCGCCGCCTGTATTGCCATTGTTTGCTCCAATTACAGTCGGGCTTATAAGGCGGAGGTTGCCGATTCTTCCATCTGACAATTCTGCAAACAAACCGGCATTGCTATCGCTCGCCGCACCGCTCATGTCAATACGCAAGTTAGAAATGTTTGGAATTTGAGCCGGGTCAACTTCGTTGTTTGGATTGCCTTCAAACGTGCCTGTAAAGCCTGTAATGGGTGCAAAGTTAGATATATAATTTGGTAGTGTGTTGTCGTCACTATTTATCTTTATATTTCTCCATAGCTCAAAGTTATGGCTCGGTGCATACCTGATATTATACAAATGACGTGCCGAATTAATGATAAACGTATCACCAAAAGACCCCGCACCAAAATGCGGAAATCTGGCAAAGGATG
Organism: Defluviitaleaceae bacterium; assembly: GCA_009786685.1. GTDB lineage: Bacteria > Bacillota > Clostridia > Lachnospirales > WQUN01 > WQVC01. The sequence goes on along the minus strand of WQRQ01000034.1, from coordinate 8,483 downwards.
TTGCGACATTGCTGGTAGTCACATTAGTTATTTTTGCGGAAATAGGCGTATGGTATGGAAGGTCGTCGCCTATACTGGTAAAAGTATCGAGTGTCGTATCTCCGGTGATATGCTCCAGCACCCAAATAATGGCATAGCCAATATGGTTATGCGGAAATACACTCGCATAGGTTCTCTCAACAAATAAAACACCGGGTATATTGTTTAAAACCCCGGGGGATTGATATAACGGAAAGTCCCGAACTTCCATTGGCGGTGAAGAATTAACTACTTCTATCGTAAATGTGCTGTCGCCAAATTCAACCGGGACGCCTGCCAATACAACAAGCTGATTGTGACATCCTAAACCCCATTCCGGCGGAAAACCTCCCAATATTGCCTTATCATCAAAGCCATCATAAATATTAACTGACGTATTTAAAGACAATGCTCTGGCTTCGTCCGATAAGTCGCCTGTGTTACTTACGCCGAAAAAGCCCTGTCTAAACTCTCGGCTACGCGCTCTGCTCTCGTAGCCATCCCAGCCCATACCGCGCTGCACATGTCTGATACTGCTTCGTGGGTCGGCAGGATTGGCCTCGTACGAAAAATAATTAAGATTCTCACTGTAAAAGACAGACAAAACAACGCCTGTCTCTATGTTAAACTCAATCAAGATGGCGTCGTCCAATACTTCTTGGTATATAATTACAGGGCTAAGCAACCTTCGCAATAATGAATCCTCCGGCACGTTCGCCCAAGACCCTGCGTGCTTATGCACAAAGTGGACGTTGTTGGGAACACCATTTATGTCCCTATCCGGCCAACTTGCCAAATATGGATGAGTGGAAAGCTGGTGAAATACATTTGTAGCGTCTGTTCCGAAGGCTGGGTTTATTGTCCTTTCCCTCTCTACAGCCGCCTCCAACTGCCCCATAATCCTAAGCTCTGTCAACTGATTTTGTGCGGCCAAGTAAAGGGTACGTGCGATATTCATGCGGTTGTTTTGTCTTCCGGCTTCGATAAAGGCGAAAACCGATGTTACGGTGACAGCAGAAAGCACGGCAATAACCGCTATTATTACAACGGCTTCTACCAGAGTAATGCCCAGGTTAGCTTTATTACGCTTCATGGCAATCCCCTTTACCTTTCTAAACCTTTATCAAAAACGACAAAGTTACCACACCCACGGCACATCATATTTTTGAATATTTTCGTCTACGGTTACGATGGTTAATTCTTCTGCTATTGCTGTTGCGATGATTAAACGGTCAAAAGGGTCACGATGATGAAGCGGAAGTTCTGAAATAAGTGCTTCAAGCTGTGACCGGGTTATCGGCAAAAAGATAAAGCCATTTTGTGAAAGCATATCCCAAAGATGTGTTAACCCACCGTCAAACTTGAGTTTACCCATGCCGTACTTTATTGCAAACTCCCACAATGAAGCAATGCTAACGTATTTTTGTACATCATCATCTTCAATAATATCTGCTGCGCACTCACTGAGGTCTTTTGAATCCCAAAAGTACCATAGAAAGGTGTGTGTATCAAATAAATACTTCATCACATATACTCCTCGAAATCTTCCAACGGAGCATTAAAATCATCAGCAATCCACATCTTTCCTTTCATGCAACCGCGCTTGAAAGAAAGTTTGGAAATGCCGGTTTTTTTTACAGGCTCAACAAAAGTGATTATTACCTTGTATTGCTCTTTTATTTCAATGGGTTGCTCCGGCTTAAAATTAACCCCATCGTACAGTGCTTTTACGGCATACATACTATTCCTCCATATCTTTCTAATCCTTCGACCAAAACGACAAAGCTACACATCCCGTATCATCGTTACCTCAAAGCTTACCCTTACATTGCTGATTTCGCCGTCTGCGCCAAAGCTGAAGGCTACGTGGCTTATGCGCAGGTATTCTGTTTCTTCTACTGTGTCGAGGAGGGTTTTTAGGTCTTCGTATGAGCCGCGCAGGGTCATGGACGCTGTTACTACCATCAGCATATCCCTGCCCGGTGATGTTACGGGGTTGGATAACCTTTGGTCTACGGGGTGCATGTTGTGTTCAAGGGTTAGGCGCGTTAGCAGCAGGCCTATTCCGCTGAGGTGGGCTTCGCTTAGGAAAACTTCTCGTAATTCATAATATTCCAAAACTGCGGCTTGGTAACCTGCGAGGAGCGAGGCCTCGGTTGCTTTTATCATTTCTACTTGCATACGCTCCATGGAGAGGGCGTTGTAGGCCTCGCGGCTGTCTTCCAAGCGGTTGTAAAACGGGATGATTACGTACATTACCATAATGGCGGTAATGCCCACTACGGCAACGAGTATCAGCAATAGCTTTTCCCGTTTGGTAAACCCTTTTTTATCAATCGGCATTTTCTTCCCCCTCCACGTACAGCACTATTTCTATGGTGAATGACACCATGCCGTCCGCGCCGCTTCCGTAGCCTTGGTAGAATACGGCTTGCACAAGGCCGCTTGCGTACAGCGCGTCCACATAGTGTACGGATGTGCTTGCGTCGGGGGTTATCGCGCTTATGCGTACGATTCCTGTGCGCTCGTTAAAGTCGAAGCTGTTAACAGTCACGTCTACGCCATGGCCGAATATTATAAATTCCGCTATATGGCTCGCCGCCGGGGGCATTAGGCTTTCCCAGTCGGCCAAAGCCTCCGCTTGGCGAAGGACATTGTTGTATTCTGCCGTGCGCTGTATTATGTCGTTTAGCTCTTCCATTTTTTGTACCGTTTGCGGCGCGTTTATAAAGGCTTCGATTTCTTGTATATCATTCTCCACAATGTTGATTTCATGCAGTAGCCAGCCTGCGGGCAGCGCGAGCAAAATTATATACAGTATCAGCAGCGGAATCCACACTTTTTTTGGGCGTTTGCGTTTTATATATTTGTCCAACTCGCGCCTTGCGTCCAAAAGCTCTATTCCTGTTTTGCCGTAGAGCATGTCTAAACACGCAAAATGCGCTTGTGGTGGGATGTCCTTTCCTTTTGTGCTGCGATAAACCGCCATGGAGTTTAAAGAAATTTCCGGGTGGGTGTTACGCTCCGCGAGCATGACTACGTCGGAGTGATTAATGCCGAGATAGAAGCTTTCGCGTATCTCGTCCAAGTTTTGGGACTGTGTAAATTGGATTAGCCCGTTTAGGTTTTCCAAAATAATTTCATTGTTTTGCTCTTTGTCGTCGCCGTAAAGCCTCGCACGCGACATAAATATGAAGCTGCCCTTTACAAACAGCATGGAAAGCATTGTAGGGCCGTCGAGGACGTTTATTACAACGGTGGATTTATGCAAATTTGGCTTTGATTTTACATAGGCTATAATAAGCTCCGCGCCTATGTGGATACCCTTTAGCTTAATGCCCGCTTCTTTAAAGGTGGCGATGTAGCTGTCTACCTGTGATTTATTGACGGCGCAGCCCAAAATCGCGTTTTCCGGAGAAAGCTTTCTATATTCGCATACAATGCTGTCTACATCGGGGATGGAATCCACAAAATCGTCGCGTACAAGCTGTAGATACTGTCGATTGTTTAAACGCGGTGTCATCAGCTTTCGGCATAAAATAGAACTGCCGTCCACCATAAGTGACACGCCGCCTTTAAACAAAGCGGGATTGTCTTTTTTCATGGACGCAAGGCATTCTGCAAGGAAGGCACTGTCGGTGATTGTACCGTTGTACATTGTGCCTTCCGGCAGCGGGAAGGACGCGTATTTTTTTATGTTTTTCCCGGAGTATCCGATAACTTGGATTTCTTCTGCGGAAATGTAAACGGATGATTTCATAAGCGGTTACACCCCAAATCCTTCGTAAATTGCGGCCATCGGCAGCATTACCGACAGCAAAACTACCATTATCACAAGCCCCATCACAACAATCATAACAGGCTCGGAGTATGCTACGAGGGCTTCTGTGGCTTCTTCCGCTTCGTATTCAAATGAATCGGAAATGGAAACGAGCATTGTGTCGAGCTTACCTGCTTCTTCGCCCACCAGCACCGTATTGGGAAGCTTTGTGTCAAACCCGTCAATCTTGCGTATAGACTCGGAAAGCGACTCACCGTTGCGCACATCTTTTACAAGCGCGGGGAACTGGCTCGCAATATAAGTGTTCATAATAATAGTCCCTGTAATCTCCAGCGAATGAATCATAGAAACACCGCTGCTGTAAAGCGAAGAAAGCGTACGCGAAAACCGCGCCGTATATATAGTCTTTAGCAGTTTACCCACAAGCGGCATTTTTAACTTTGCCTTGTCGAAGGCAAGCCGCACCTTGTAAATAGTAAGCATGTACCGCACAAAAATAACCGTGGTAAGCACAACAATAACCAACAAATACCAATAAGAAATCAAAAACTCACTAATAGCAATTACAATCCGCGTGATAATAGGAAGCTCAAACTCCTCAAGCATATCGAAAAACCCCGGCAAAACCAAAGTAAAAATAATCAGCACCACACCGATGGTAGCCACCGCCAAAATTTTGGGATAACGCATGGCGCGGGTGATTTTGCCGTCGAGGATATGCTGCTTTTCGTAGTGGAGAGCCATGCGAGCCATTACATTTTCCAGCTTGCCGCTGCTTTCGCCCGACGCTATCATATTGATGAGCAGCAACGGGAAGGTATCGCCGTGTTTTTCCATGGCTTCCGACAGCGACACTCCTTGTTGTATATCCTTATGCATTTTTTCGTATATGGCCTTGATTTTTGGCTTTAAATCGCGCTCCTTAATAATCTCGATAGAGCGCACCATTGTAATACCACTGGCCAACATACCCGCCAGCTCGCGGCAAAACTCCGATATCTCATTAGACCGAAAGCGATAAGAATAGCGTTTTTCGTCAAGGGCTTTAAATTTTACGGGGAAGAGATTGCGATTACGCATGATTCTGCGAAACTCGCTCTCGTCCTTTGCCTCTACGATGTCATGCACCTTTACGTTATTAGCGTCAAGGGCGGTGTAACGATATTTAGCCATAGAAAACACCTGCACTTTGTACTTCAAAATAATCCAAAATATAATCCTTCGACCATTTGGCCTAAAATCATTGCCAAAAACACCCCAACACACAATGCAGGCGCGAAAGGAATATGCTCCCTTTTACCCTTCCTTCCGCTAACGAGAAGAAAAACCGCATAGCTCCCGCCCAAAACAATGGCAATAAAGAATGCCAAAAGAGCATTCTGCCAGCCCAACAAAAACCCGCACACCGCCATAAGCTTAATATCGCCGCCGCCAAACGCCCCGTTAATCACCATCGCTAACACCAACATAGGCACACTAACCACAAAAAATCCCACAACCGATGAAAGCAAATAACCCCCCGGCCACCCCAAAACCGCCGAAAAAACAGCAAACGGAACAAGGGCAAGGATAAGACCGTTGGGAATTTCCATAGTACGCATGTCCGCAATGGCGATTGCGAGTAGGATGAAGCCTACCGCAACCGCCATGGCGGAGATGATGGTTATGCCGTGGATTATGAAGGATAGGACGGTGATGAGGATGGCGAAAGATGCAACATATTTTACAACACGATTATAATGAATGGTAGCAACACTCCATTGAGTTCACCCTATCAAACATTTATGACATATTGTTATGCTAAAAATAAATATTATATCAACGCAACAGTCGCATTCCCTGCAACTCTACGATTCTCGTTAATGATAATAGTCATAACATGTGTACCCTCATCGACTGTGCCAACTACTACTTCAGGGTTACTTGTTCTACCTCCCGCTGTAATCCGTACACCAATAGCCATCGGGCCATTAAAAAATACCTCATACGTACCTTGGTGAATTCCAGTATCTCCTCCCGGCATACCCGCAGGATTACCTGCTACCCATCTGTCAACGCCAAATGCATCTCTTATAGAATCTGCGGGAAATTCCCCTACTGTAACACCCGGCGGTGTTTGGAATGTCGCAGCAACAGAAGCAGCCAACTTAACCGCACGAGCGTCCGATTCATCCGCAGACCTGTTCGCCCTGTTAACCACACCCATAATAGCCGGTGTAAGTGCCGCTACCAAAATCGCAATTACAACGATTACGATAACCAGCTCTACCAATGTAAAACCGCCGTTGCCTTTTCTTAGATTACTCATACATTTTTCCCCTTTCGGAAATTTATTTTTATATGTTTTTACTTCGTTACCATGTCCGATTCTAGCAATTGTTTTTTAATGGCATATCGGATAACCTCCGCAGGTGATAGCAACATAGCCTTAGCTTTTACATTAATAATCCGGGCATACTCCGGCGACATCAACTCGTTTACAAGTTTTTTTTCGCGCATATGAGACAAAAACCCGGGCTTCCCGGAAAGTCTCGGAGGATTTTTTTCATATTCAATACTTAAATCTTCATATTCCTTGTTTGACAACCTACCGCTTGCTTTCATTTATCTCATCATCCTTTCGATATAATATTTACGACAAGGCATAGCATGAAAAACCACTATATACTCGTCAGTTACAACATGAAATATTACCTCCAGTAACCTTGCATTACTGTCATAGCCTATAGCCAGTATCTTGTTTGGCTCATCTTCAAGTGTTTCATCATATATACTCTGTTCAAGTGCGCAAATAATATCATCTCTGCTTTGACCATGCTTTATTGCCGAAGAAAGGATTTCGATATTAACTCCGGATTCACCGATTACTATTTTTTCAATCAATTGTTATTTGCCCCCTTGTACCTAGCAAAAACCGCCGTTGCCTTTTCTTAGATTACTCATATATTTTTCCCCTTTCGGAAATTTATTTTTTATGTTTTATTACTTCGTTACCATCATGTCCATAAAAATTTAGTATAGCTCATTTACGCCTGTGTCCAGTCCACAATCTCTAAACCACTAATATCCGAAAAATGCTTTGTGTTGTTTGTGACAAGAGTATACGTGCGTGCTAGGCATTGCGCCGCAATTAGCAAGTCTGTGTCTTCAATTGGCGCACCACGCCGTTTGCGTTCGTCATAAATATCAGCCGCTACGTCCATATCCGCTTGCGAGAGGCCTTCAACACCAAGCTCAAGGCAAAGTTTCTCAAACGAACACATTTGTTTGAATCCAGTGCGTATATCATACCTCAAGCTCACGGAGTATGATACGCTCAAACTCCGGCACCGGCTCATCATTACTACGGATTTCTTCCCTAAAACGTTGCATGGCTTATATTTGGCGACGACTTGCGTCGTTTAACTTTCCATCATCATGCACATCCCCCATCGGGAAATCGAGTATCGTAGCAACGGCTTGACTGCCCTTAGGTATCACCACAGGCTCATGCGGGACAAACACGCTCCCGTCGTAATAAATCCTATACGCCTTGACTGATTGCATAAAAATCACGTCCTATTCATTTACAAGTTCTTGGAGGGGATTGCTAAATGCCCCCTTGTGCCGAGCAAAAACCGCCGTTGCCTTTTCTTATTGCTCTCATATTGTTTCCTCTTTCGGAAGTTTATTTTTTTATGTTTGTTTATACTGTGTTATGCGGAACATTGCGTAGACGCATAGTGATTATTTGCAAGGTTTTTATCCGAAGTATTTATTTTTTTATCCGCAGAGCTATCCTCATCTTCCGACCCTCGGTCAATGACAATCCTGTAACCACTTTTCATACGTTCGGCATATGGATTTTTGCGTGGTGTTCCTTTTAATTCGTACAAATCCTTCATATTCAGTTCAGCCTCTTTCCTCGTATTTTTTGCGTTCGGGTTTTCGCGCTTTCCTTGCGGAAATAATTCTTATTATGTCTTCGTCTTCTCCTCTATAACAATGGCAAACCATAAGCAGGCGTGACATTTTACTATAACCCAATAGGATGAAACGCTCCCCATCTTCGGAGTGTTCCTCATCATCGTAAATTTGAGCGTTTTCGTCCTTAAATGCAGTGGCGGCTTCCTCAAAAGTAACCTCGTGCTTTTCTTCGTTCTTTGCTGCCTTTATTTCATTCCAATTAAAAGTCAAATCATCTAAGCTATATTCTACCATTAGTACATATACTCCTTAATTTCATCACATCCTGCTCGTTTCTGCGATAAACTCGGCTTTGTTGTTTACCTTTTCCATTGCGTCTTTCATTTTTACTGTGCCGTTGCGTACTAATTCCGATAGGTATGAATCCAGAAGCACCATGCCTTGTTTTGCATTGGTTTGGATTGTGGAGTTTAGCTGGTGGCATTTGTTTTCGCGGATTAGGTTAAGTACGGCGTCTGTGCCGAGCATTATTTCGAAGGCGGCTACGCGGCCGTTGCCGGTTGCTTTTGGTATAAGTGTTTGCGTGATTACGCCTTTTAATACCGAGGCCAGCTGGGTGCGGATTTGTTGCTGGTTATGTGGTGGGAATACGTCGATTATGCGGTCTATTGTCATTGCCGCGCCTGTGGTGTGCAGGGTGGAAAGTACGAGGTGGCCTGTTTCTGCGGCGGTGATGGCGGCGGAAATTGTTTCGTAGTCGCGCATTTCGCCTACGAGG
>WQRQ01000033.1 GCA_009786685.1 Defluviitaleaceae bacterium | reverse complement strand
GGGTATTTTATTGTGTTTTCTATGGCGGGCGGCTGGTCTGCCGAGACGGTAAAGGACGCTAGCCAGCTTGCTACGGCGATTTCTGCTATGGCGGTGGGCAATTTGAGTACAAATTTTCGTACCGACGCCCCCGACGAGCTTGGCCAAATAGAAGGCGCGCTTGCGCAGCTTGTTCTTGTGCAAAAGGGGCTTGTAAAGGATGTGGAAACAGGCCTGCGCACCGGCAAAAGTATTGACGAAAAGCCGTATGCAGGTGTAGTGCGCGACATGGTAAAAAATATTAATACAATGATGGCAAATAACGAAAGCGCGCAAGCAAACACCGCAACCGCGCTTAAAGCATTGGCAAACGGCGACATGCGCGGGGCGTCTGTTTCTGCCAGAAACGAAGTAGGCACAGCCTTTGACGAGCTAAGGCGCAAGGTAGAATCCCTAAACAAAGATGTACAGGAAGCCACATCTGCCGCAGGCACAGCGCAGCAAGAAGCCGAACGTGCCAAAAACGAAGCAGAAAACACAAGGCGAGACCTAAGCTTTGCCCGCGAGGAGGCCGCAAACGCAAGGCGCGAAGCCGCCGCCGCCAACTCGGAAGCATCCGCCGCCAAAAGAGAAGCCGCCGCAGCAAAAAGAGACGCGGAGCGTGCCACCGGCCAGTTTAAGCCGGCCACGCCGTATAAGCCCATGGCAACAACGGCGGCAACGACTACGACAGCCACTACACGCCCTGTTTCTGCGATTACAGCGCGGCCTGCGCCGCGGCCTGTTGCGCCGTCACGGTCTTCTTCCGGCGACTCTGCGAGCTTGCATTCGCAGGATTCTTCTCCTACTTCCAAATCCGTAAAAATAAATGCACCATCTGCCGCGCATATATACGACAGTAAGAATTTCGGAAAATACTGATGGACTATTTGCGCGCTGTACAACGGGGGGGCGATACAGTGCTTACAGGCGTACGCTTTTTTAATCTTGCTCAAACATTGGACAACGGACAGGCTTTTCGCTGGCGCGAGGGCTGTGACGGTGCGTTTTCCGGCATAGCGTTTGGCCGCCGCGTTACTATTATCCATGCCGGCGATACCGTCACGTTTAAAAATACGCCTATAGAAGATTTTGAAAATATTTGGAAAAAATATTTAGACTTCACCCGGGACTACAGTGATTTGCGCAAGCAAATCGCGGTATCCGAGGGTGAATTTTTACATAGCGCGCTGGAGTATTCTCCGGGGCTGCGCCTAATGCGACAGGATGTATGGGAAGTGCTTATTTCCTTTATCCTAAGCCAAAACAGTAATATCCCGCGTATAAAAAATATGATAGAAGCACTCTGCCAAAGCTTTGGCGAAAAACTGCCCTGTGGCGGCTATACATTTCCGACGCCGCAGGTGCTTGCAAACCTTCATCCAAATGGCCTAAATATGATAAAAAGCGGCTACAGGTCACCGTATATACTTGACGCGGCAAAAAAAACCGCAAGCGGCGAGTTTAACCCCACGGAGCTGGAAAAGCTGTCCTCCGAAGAAATTTACAAGGAGCTTTTAAAAATCCACGGTGTAGGCCCAAAGGTAGCAGAATGCGTGCTGTTGTTCGGCTTTGGCCGCGTAGAACGCTATCCCGTGGATGTATGGATTAAACGCGCAATGGAAAAACATATACCCGAAGGGTTTATCAATAAAGAATACCAAGGTATCGCGCAGCAGTTTGTATTTCACTATGCCAGAAGGAAGTGAATTTTATGTTTAATTCCATACAAACAAAAATTGCAGTCCCCGTCGTAGGTACGCTTATTTTGCTTGTTATATTTATTGTAATTTACGTGTCCCGTGAGGTAAACGCGTTTTCGCGGGGGCTTTCGGAGCAGCGGCTGCAAGGTGCGGCGCAGACGGCGCAGGCATTTTTGGAGCAATTGGAACGCTACAATAAGACTAACGCACGCGCCGTAGCGGGCAAGGACTATATGATACGCCTGGTAAATGAATGGAACAGCGGCGAAGGCGACGAGGCCGCAATACGCCAAGGCCTGTTTGACCGCCTGCATACCAGAAACATAGAGTTTGGCATAGGCTACTTTATGATTACGGAGTTTACCGTCACATGCAGGGACGGCTATGTAATAATGCGCACCAGCGACCCGGAGCGGTACGGCGATACAGGGATGGTATCCCCCACGATACGCTACGCACATCAAGGTAGAAACGAAACGATTTACACTGTAACCGATAAAATACCGATGGGGTTGTCTTCCACCGCGCCTATATGGATAAATAACGAGGTAATAGGCACTGTTTCGTCGGTTATGATTTTAAGCAATATGGATTTTGTGGACGAGTTTGGTGCGATTTTTAATGCGGAGGTTACGGTTTTTTCCGGCGATACATCTCTTGCGTCCACCTTGCGTAAGGAGGACGGCGAAAGAGCCATAAATACTACCGCCGACCCCCGTGTAGTAGCTGCCGTACTGGAGCGTGGTGTGCCTTTTGATTTGGAGCTGGAGTTGTTTGGCTCGTTGCACCATGCGTTTTATTTTCCGCTGATAGGTTGGGAAGGCTTGCCCGTGGGTATGTTTTTTGTCGGCTTTTCTGTAGAAGAAGCTATTAGCGGTACTAATAGCTTTATTGCAAATATTGTTCTCATTTGTGTCGTTGGTATGTGTATCTCTGCTATGTTTATGCTTTTGGGTATACATCTTAACTCCAAAAGGGTAAAGCATTTAGCGGAGCTGATGGACAAAATAGCCTCCGGCGGCGACTATACCGAGATATATGACGTTCCTGTTTCTGAAGACGAGATAGGCCAGCTTACCAAAAGCCTAAGCTATCTGGCAAAAACAATAGGCAATTTATCCGGCAACAAAAGCGTAAAGGAAATAAAAGAAGACCTGGAAAAAGCACACCACGATGCAGAAAAAGCCATACTTGCCAGCAAAGTAAAATCCGATTTTTTGGGTCGCATGAGCCACGAAATCCGCACACCAATAAGCGCGATACTCGGCGCGACAGAAATACAGCTACGCACGGCCAAGGGCGAATCTAAACGCGCATATGAGCAAATTTACTCATCCGGCAGTATGCTTATGGGGCTGATTAACGACATCCTCGACCTTTCCAAGATAGAGGCGGGTAAGCTTAGCATTAACCACGCAAAATACGAGGTGGCAAGTATGCTCTCCGATACGATACAGCTAAACATGATGCACATAAGCAGCAAGCCGATACAGTTTGAGGTATCGGTTAATAAGGAAATCCCTGCGGAGCTAAGGGGCGATGAGCTGCGCATAAAGCAGATTTTAAACAATGTGCTTTCCAATGCATTTAAATATACAGATGAGGGCTTGGTTAAACTGTCTGTGGGCAAAGTAGCCTACGATACCGGCCAAATTACGATGGTATTTACCGTGTCGGATACAGGCCAAGGCATGACGGCACAGCAGGTAAGCACCCTCTTTGACGAGTACACGAGGTTTAATCACGTAGCAAACCGCGAGGCCGAAGGCACAGGCCTTGGCATGGCAATAGCAAAAATGCTGGTAGATATGATGGGCGGACATATTTCTGTAAAAAGCGAGCTAAACAAGGGTACGATATTTACAATAAAAATACCGCAAAAGCTCGCGGGCGAAACAGTCCTCGGCAAAGAAACAGCAGAAAATATTAGCACCTTTAAATACACAAGCCGCAAGGCAAAGCTACAGTCGGAATGGGAAAACATGAGCTACGGCAAGGTATTGATAGTAGACGACATAAGCGCGAATGTATATGTAACAAAAGGCCTTCTCGCGCCCTACTGTTTGCAGATAGACAGTGCGTCCAGCGGCTTTAGCGCGATAGACAAAATAAAAAAAGGTGCTAAGTACGACCTGATTTTTATGGACCATATGATGCCAAAAATGGACGGCATAGAAACCACAAAACGCCTGCGTACCATAGGCTACAACGAGCCGATAGTGGCATTTACCGCAAACGCTCTGGTAGGGCAGGAGGAAGAATTTTTACAAAACGGCTTTGACGGTTTTGTTTCCAAGCCGATACAAAGCACCTATTTGGATTCTATCCTTACGAAGTTTGTGCGCGACAAGTATCCGATTGAGGTGCGCGAGGCCGCAAACGCCAAGGCTCTTCCCATGCCGGAAATCCCTTCGTTTAACGAAAACCGCCTGTACAAAGACTTTGTAAAAAGCGAAGAAAACGTAATGCAGGAAATCTCGGACGCGGTGGCAAAAAAGGATTACAAGGGCGCACGCCTTTTGGCACACACACTAAAAAGCCTCGCAGGGCTAATCAACGAGCAATCCCTAATGGAGCTTGCCTCCCAAGCAGAAGTCGCCTTCCACCAAGAGACATACCCCTTCGACCTCATAAAAAAGCTGGAGAAGGAGGTAACTGCCGTTCTTGAAGCTGTAAAAGCAAAAATCGTGGAAGAATCACCCCTTAAACAAACCGACAAAAAACCCACGGAAATATTCATAACCGTGGAGACCTTGCTAACCGAGCGTAACGCGGAGGTTATCACCATGGTTCCCATTCTGGACGCAATGCCCGACACAGAAGAGCTTGTGGGGCATATAGAAAACTATAACTTTGACCTCGCACTTGCGAGCCTTAAAAAACTAACCCCCCGTTAAAACAGGGGGGTTATTATTAGGCTTGTTATGTCGCTTAGCTTTAGCTGCTCTACGATATCCGTAAAGCCTTCGCCTGCCCACGAGCGCATTATGTGGCTTATGCCTACTGTTACAAAAAATGTGGTGGGCTGCTCTGTTTCTTGTAAAAGGCTTAATATGCCTTCTGCGTAGTAGGTGGAGCGGAAGTTGTACAGTATGTCGCGCTGGTATGCGATAAAAATGTCTTCTTGGGCGTATACCAGTAGGGGCGCAAGCATGTCGGATAGGAGGTATAGGTCGTTTGTTTCATAGGCAGTTGCCATGTCGTCCAGGCTAAAGCCAATTTCGTCGGCTTCTGCAAAGCCTTCCAATAGCTCGTCCATCGTTGGCATAGTCCTTGCTACATGGGCGATTACGTCAACGGGGGGCAGGTATAGTATAGTTACCTGCTGCTCCACAGGCTCCAAAAAAATCAAGGGCAGGTCAAACTGCTGCGCAAATGACAGTACATATGAATCAACATTTTGTGTAAGGCCTGCTTCTATGTCGTCGGCAAGCTCCAGCATAAGCATCTGCGAAAACATCAGCGACACAAATACCGGGTTTTCTCGCTGTATGTCACCCAGGTTTTCATCGGTGATACCAAATGTCCTTAGCGCGTTGATGTAGGTTTCTACTTCTTCCGGTGTAAGGATGTCATCGAGGGTTAGGTCGTCGGGCAACCATGCCGCTCTGCCCACAGCCTCTACCATGGCCGCAAAATCTGTAAAATCCGTCTCAAAGGCAAAAACATCCGAGCGGCGCATTGCGGCTTCTACCTCGTACGCCAGCGGAAACCAGCCCTCGCGCTCGCCATGCAGTGAGCCAAAAAGATATACGACGTTATCGCCGTACTCTATGCGGTGCAACGCACCTGTGATTACGCCGCCCCGGGGTGTTTCTTCGGGATGAACATGGGACGGTGCGGCCTGCTCCGCCACAACCGAAAGCGCGGTAAGCAAATCATCCATGGTGATAAACGACATGTCTTGGTAAATTGTAATGCCGTCTTGCAGCTCCACGGGCTGTCCGTTTACGATAGCCTGCTCACCATCCGCAAAAAACACAATAAAGCTGTCCTCCAGAACAATATAAACAACCCTTTGCTCATCGTCCCACGAAACAACTCCTGCCGCCTCCTCAAATGTGGCACGTACGGGCAGCATACCCTCCGGCGCGGCATAAGCACTGTAAACACTGCCGAGCAGTAACGCAAAAATAAGTACCGCCATTGTTAAAACCTTGCTTTTTTTCATAAATAGCTCCTCCGTTTTTTTATAATATACACAGTATACACAAAAAATCGAATTTCAGGTAGAAGCAATGGCGGACTTGCTTAAACTTTTTCGTAGCTACGCGAGTTTGGGTACTGTGTGAGGCGCGGCAGTACATATGCATGTGTGAGCCTGCTTGTTTGTCGCGGGTTTATTGGCTGGTCGGTTTTTGCGGATTCCAGCAGGGAGTATACTGTTTCTATGTCGCCCAGGGCTTTTTCCGGGGTGGATTCTATTTTGCTGCCCATTCGCAGAGCCGCGTGGAAGTCTTCAAGCTCGTGGTAATAGCCTTGGCCGGGGACATAGGTGATGGCCGAAGACGGGCGGTCGTCCTTGTAGCTGATATTTACAAAGCCGCAGTGTGGCTCCTCCAGATAAATTTCGCCATGCGTGCCGAATATCCGCAGGCCTGTCAGCGGGGCTTGTGTCTCTTCGCCCGCCATAAAAAAGCTGTAATGCCCGGTGATATTCTCCTTAAATGTGAGCAGCCCGTTTATGCACGAATACGGCGCAAAGCTTAACGCAGAAGGGCGACCCCTTGCGTACACGCTTTGGGCATCCCCAAACAAAAAGCGCATTCTTGCAACATGGTGTACACCCGAGTCCATTATTACGCCGCCCGCATACTCCGGGTCTTGCCGCCATTCGGTTTGGCCAAAGCCACCTTTTTTTGCCTCATCACGGTATTCCACGATATGATTATCTATAAAAAAGATAGGATTTCCAATTTGCCCGCTTGTCAACAGGTTTTTTATCAGAATATTTTGCTCCTCATAACGCACATTTTCTGCAACCATTACCTTTACGCCCGCTTTTTCACGAATTTTAATTAGCTCATGGGCGGCCTTGGGGGACGACGCAAAGGGTTTTTCTGCTATCAGGTGCTTTTCTGCTCGCATTACCGCTGCGGCAGTCTCGTAGTTGCCCTTAATAGGCACAAGGGATTCTACCGCCTCAATATCAGCACGAGACAGCATTTTATTGTAATCACCATACGCGTCCGTTATGGAAAGCCCCAGCGACGCCGCCACACGCTGGGCTTTTGCATGGTCCTTGTCGCATACCGCCACTATCTCAAATTTGTCCGTAAGACGCGCCAAAGCAGGCGCATGAAGCCGTTCCCATGCTAACCCCAAGCCTATGATTCCCAGTTTAATTTTTTGCATTTAAAATTCTCCTTTTGTACCCCCTTGTGTTAACCCGGTCGGGCTGCTGTCGAAAAAGTTACTTTAAAACCGTATCAGCTCGCTCATGGTAGCCCACGGAGGTAGCGATACACTCTGCGCCGTGGTGACCGCCGTCGGAGGGAAATCCACGCCCTAGAATTTCTTAGGCCGCGTCTTTTGCGGTCTTAGAAATTCTCCGGCGTTAGTTCCCGGAGACATAAGGCGCGTCACCCAAGCAGAGTGTATCGCTACCTCCGTGGGCGGGTGCGATGCCTATTACGTTTATGATTGGCAAAAGCAGGTGATTTTATGCTATAATTTTGTGTAGAAATGAGGTAGCCGAGATGACACATGTACCGCCCAGGATTGCTAATATACTGATTAATGCCCTAAAGGGTGGCGTTGTGCCGCGAGTTGGGTTGGAGTATGTTACCGTGGGGCGGGCGTTGGAGATATCGGCTATTTTGCATGATATTGATATGATTGGTGATGGTGGGGCGTCTTTTCGGTTTATTGTGGGCAAGTATGGTAGTGGTAAGAGCTTTTTGTTACAGACTATTCGTAATTATGCCACGGCTAAGGGATTTGCCGTTGTGGATGCCGACCTCTCGCCCGAGCGGAGATTTGCGGGTACTAAGGGTCAGGGACTTGCGACTTATAAGGAGCTAATGCAAAATTTGTCTACAAAGTCTAAGCCTGATGGTGGCGCGCTTCCTCTTGTTTTGGAACGCTGGATATCGGGCATTATGTCGCAGGTGCAAAGCCCTGATGAGGTGGAAGCAAAAATTTATGAGGTAACTCATGGGTTGGAGGGTATGGTAAATGGGTTTGAGTTTGCAAAGGCTGTGGCTTTGTATTGGAAAGCCTATCGTGATGATAATGCTGGGCTTAAAAGTAATGTTTTGAAGTGGTTTAGGGGCGAGTATGTCACGCGACGCGACGCAAAGGCCGACTTGGATATTAACTTTACCGTAACGGATGAAAACTGGTATGATTTTCTTAAAATAATGGCATCGTTTCTTGTGGGTGCGGGGTATAAGGGCTTGCTTGTTGTGGTGGACGAGCTTGTGAATATTTTTAAAATCCCAAACTCTATTACTCGTGCAAATAATTACGAAAAAATTCTTACAATTTATAATGATGTTTTGCAGGGTAAGGCAAAGCATATCGGTTTTTTGATGGGTGGTACGCCGCAGTGCTTGGAGGACAAGTATCGGGGTGTGTTTAGCTACGAGGCACTCCGCTCGCGCCTTGCCGAAGGCCATTTTGCCACCGAAGATTTAAAGGACTTAACCGCACCCATCATCCGCCTAACCATGCTGACACAGGAAGAAATGTATGTATTAATAGAAAAGCTGCGCAATATCCATGCTGAGCTTTTTAAGTATACGCCCATCCTCACCCACGAGGATTTGCTCTACTTTCTAACCGTAGAATATAATCGTGTAGGCGCAAGCACCCACATCACCCCCCGAGAAATAATCCGCGATTTTATAGAGCTAACAAATATTTTGCACCAAAACCCCGACCAAAGCGTAGCCGACATCCTGGGCGGAAACTCCTTCCAAATGGCAAAGGGCGGCTTGTCCGACGAAGAAATCCACACGGAGTTTCAGGAGTTTGAGCTATGATTGGTAAATAGCCAGTGTATAAATTTTTTTCGCTTTAGATGGCAGCGCAAAATACCGTCGTCTTTTTCCATGATTACGTCGAAGTGTTCTTGTTCTACTTCCAGGCTAATGTAGTAGTGGTGTTCGTATAAAAAAAATGTGATTATGTATTTATATGTCTCTTCGCCATTGCTCTTTTTTGTATCAAGGCGCGTTTTTGCCACCCGCGCCCTAAGCTTTACCGCAGGGTCTGCGTAGTCGCTGCACATAAGGAGAAACTTGCTCACAAGCCCTGCGATTCCGATAAAAAATAATGTTGTACCAAGCATACATATCACCACGTTATTTTATGCCGCACCTCACGACATCATTCCATAAGCAAACACCGCTACTATCGCCACACAGGCCAGCACCATCACCATGTTTAGCACAAAATCAAACTTGCTCGCGGGTTTAGTCGTCTTTTTTGTGCCAGTATGCGTAGCGGGCGCGTTGTAGGTCGGTTGAGTATAAGACTTCGGCATGTGGGAAGTGTATACGGCGGGCGCGGCAGCCTTTTTTCCTGTTGCCATGTGGTTGCATATTATCTTCTCGGCCTCCGCCACAAAGTCTACCGGCATGTGGATTGCAGGGGTGTCTTTGTTCACTATAAATATCGCTTGGTTGTACCATTTTGTGCCGTCTCCTTTTATAAGTATCACTCGCTCGGTTGTTTGCGCCATTTAGCTCTCCCCTTCGTATTTTATTCGCATATGAATCCTTGCCGCTTTTGCAGGGCTTTATACAATAAAGCCAATATGTAATTTAATATTACCCCTCTTCCTACAATCTTTTAGCAAGCTCCGAAGCAACATCCCTCGGTCGCAGCCCGCATTCATGCATAAGTACCAGCAGGTGGTATGTTAGGTCCGCGATTTCTGCGGTTAGCTCCTGCTGGTTTTTGTTTTTTGCGGCGATGATGATTTCTGCGGATTCTTCGCCTACTTTTTTGCAGATTTTGTCTATGCCTTTGTCGAGCAGATAATTTGTGTAGGAATCCTTTTGTGGGTCTGCTGCGCGTTCTTTTATAATTTCGAAGTCGTGGTGCAGGATGTTAAATTCGCCATCTTCGTTGCCAAAGCATGTGTAGTCGCCTGTATGACACGCGCCCTTGCCCATTTGCTCCACTTGTATTAGCAGAGTGTCGTTGTCGCAGTCGAGTGCCATGGTTTTTATTTTTTGGATATCGCCACTGGTCGCGCCCTTGTGCCATAACTCCTTGCGCGAGCGCGACCAAAAGCATGTCTCCCCTTTTTCTTGCATAAAGGTTAGGCTTTCTTCGTTTACATATGCCAGCATTAGTACACGGCCGGTATAATAGTCTTGTACTATGGCGGGGATTAGGCCGTTTTCTGCCCATTTTATTGTGCTTGCGGCTACATTTCCATTAAGCATTTTTTTAAATCCACCTTTCCTTCGTAAAAGGCCTTGCCTACTATTACGCCGTAGTATTTTTCGGCCTTTAGGATATGCTCTTCTTTGGCTACTCCGCCTGATACTACTACGTTTATGCCATGTATTTTTTCGTACATTTCCCAGTTTGGTGAGGTTAGCGTGCCATCGCGGGAGATGTCGGTGACTACCAGGTATTTTACGCCGTAGGATTTTAGGGTTTCGATAAAATCGAGGTAGTTTATGTCGCTGTCATAAAGCCATCCTGCCGTGGATACTTTTTCTGCGCGGACGTCTACGCCCAATACGATTTTTTCCGCACCGTGTTTGTCGACCATTTCTTTTGCAAATTCGGGATTTTTTACCGCCGCAGTGCCGAGGATTACGCGGTTTATGCCTATATCATTGAGATACATTTCTACGATTTCCGGGCTGCGCATTCCGCCGCCCAGTTGCATTGGAATGTTAATCGCCCTGCGTATTTTGCGGATTGTTTCCAGGTTTGTGTTGTCGCCGTTTTTCGCGCCGTCGAGGTCTACTACGTGTAGGTATTTCGCGCCTATTTTTTCGAAATTCATGGCAACCTCTACGGGGTCGGAGTTGTACACCGTTTTTTTGTTGTAATCGCCCTGAATCAACCGCACGGCCTCGCCGCCCTGTAAGTCTATCGCCGGAATAATAATCATTACAAAACCCCCTTAGTAGAAGAAACTCCCGCGCCCGTGACGGCAATCGCCTGTCGTAGCGCGCCGCCTGCGCCCTTAAAAATCGCTTCGATAATATGATGAGTATTTATGCCGTAGGCCAAATTTACATGCAGTGTAATGCCTGCGTTTACCGCAAACGCACGTAAAAACTCCTCCGTACCCTCTGTTTCAAATGTGCCGCAAACTTCGGCAGGCAGTGGCGCGTTAAACACCAAAAATCCGCGATTGGAAATATCCAGCACACAGCTAACCAAGGCCTCGTCCATGGGCATTGCGCAAGAGCCGTAGCGGTTTATCCCGGCCTTGTCGCCCAGCGCGTCCTTAAAGGCCGTGCCGAGGCAAATGCCAACATCCTCCACGGTATGGTGTGTGTCGATATTCAAATCGCCCTCGCATTCCAAAGAAAGCGAAAACCCTGCCCTAAAGGCCATAAGCTCCAGCATATGGTCGAAAAAACCTATGCCCGTAGAAATTTTGTTTTGCCCCGCTTCGTCGAGGTTTAGTGCGAGCTTTATGCTTGTTTCTTTTGTGTTTCGTTCAAAAACTGCTTTACGCATGATACAAACACCTCCATGTCCGATTCTGTGCCTATTGATACGCGAAGATACTCGCTTATTTTTTTCCAGTGGCGGGCTATGATTTTGTTTTGCAGAAGATACTCATATAATTGCGCGGCGTTTTCGGAATGCATAAAAATGAAATTAGCCTGTGAGGGCAGAACTCGAAAGCCCAGCTTTCTCAGTTCTGCCGCGGTTTTGTCTCGAGTGGCGATGACCTGCGCACATGTTTTTTGTAAGTAAGCGGTATCGGAAATCGCCGCCGCCGCACCAAGCTGCGCAAGCATATCCAGCGGATATGAGTTAAACGCGTCGCGCACACGCCGCAGCCCGTCGATGAGGGCGGGGTCTCCGATGGCATATCCCACCCGCAGCCCCGCCAGCGAGTGCGATTTGGAAAAAGTACGCACCACAAGCAAGTTTTTATACCGTGGCACAAGTGATATCGCGCTTTGTACCTGTGCAAAGTCTATGTAAGCTTCATCAAAAACGACAATGCCGTTAGTGTTTTGGTTTAAGACTTTTTCCACATCGGAAAGCGATAGCGCAAGGCTCGTAGGTGCGTTTGGGTTGGCAATTATCACGCCGTTTGCGCCCTCGTACGTACTTATATTAATGGAAAAATCCTCGCCAACAGGCACAAAATCCAAGCCCACATCGTACATCTCCCCCCAAACAGGGTAAAATCCATACGAAATATCGGGCGTTTTAACATTATCCTTACCACTGAAAAATGCCTGAAAAGCCAGTGCCAAAACCTCGTCGGAGCTATTTGCACAAAACACGTTATCTTCGTTGACATTTAGCGCGGCACTGATTGCTTTTTTTAATGCGCCGCTTTCGCCATCGGGATATAGACGTAGCTTTTCCGCGTCGGCGTTGCGGATAACTTCAAATACCCCCGGCGCGGGGGGGTATGGGTTTTCGTTTGTGTTTAGCTTAACCCAGCCGCCGCCCTGCGGTTGCAGGCCTGCTACATAGGGGGTTAGGCGTTTTGCTTTTTCGCTTAGGAAGTTCATTTTTCAAACCTCACATATACGGAATTAGCATGGGCGTCCAGCCCCTCCGACAATGCGAATTTTTGCACATCGTCTTGCAGCGCGGCAAGCGCAGCACGGGGATAGTAGCTGTATGAGCTATACTTTACAAAGTCGTAGACCCCAAGCGGAGAGTAAAAACGAGCAGTGCCGCCTGTAGGAAGCACATGATTTGTACCACTCATGTAGTCTCCGAGCGGCTCAGGGGTGTTTTCGCCAAGAAAGACCGAGCCTGCGTTTTTTACCTTTGGAAGATGGGAAATCGGGTCTGCTGTCAGAATTTCCAGATGCTCCGGGGCAAGGTCGTTGGAGATGTCGAATGCTTCTTCCAGCGTACGCACATGCACCGCCGCCCCAAAGTTTTTTAGGGACTCGCGGGCTATGTCTGCGCGTTTTAGGTAGGTTAGCTGGCGAGTGATTTCGACTTCTACTTCCGATATCAGCTTGTCGCATGTGCTTACGAGGACGGAGCTTGAGTCTGTGCCGTGTTCTGCTTGGCTCAGCAGGTCGGCGGCTACGTATTTTGCGTTGGCTGTCTCGTCGGCAATTACAAGGATGTCGGACGGGCCGGCTACCATGTCAATATCCACCGCGCCGTATACAAGGCGTTTTGCCGTGGCAATGTAGCTGCTGCCCGGCCCTACTATTTTATCCACCCTTGGAATGGTCTCCGTGCCGTATGCGGCTGCGGCTATGGCATGTGCGCCGCCCACCTTATATATTTTTGTAATGCCGCAAAGTGTGGCGGCTTGGGTGAGTGCCTCCGAAATCTGCCCGTCTTCTTTTACGGGCGTTAGCATTATGATTTCCTTGACGCCCGCTAGCTGCGCGGGAATCGCGCACATCAGCAACGACGAAGTAAGTACGGCCGTGCCGCCGGGTACGTAAATCGCTACACGTTCCAACGGACGCACGATTTGCCCCATCATTACGCCGTCGTCTTTGTATATGCTCCACGATTTTTCGATTTGGTTTTTGTGAAAGTCCCGAATACGGTCGGCAGCACGCTCCAACAAATGAAAAAAGCCGTAGGAAGCATTCGGATTGTGCGGCGGAATGTCCGCATGGGTAACTTGCAGGCTTTCCCCCGCATACCCATCAAATTCCTTCGCATAGCGGCGCACGGCCTCGTCACCGTTTTTGCGTACGTCGGTGATAATAGCCTGTACGACGGATACTACGCTTTCGTCAGCCTCGGTTTTTCGGTTTTTTAGGGTGGAGATGTCTTTATTTAGTTGCATTTTTTACACCTTCAATCATTTTCTCGGTTACAAATGCGTTGATTATCTCACTGTCTTTTATTGCCATGGTCATTAATTGCTCCGTTAATTCTAACCCGAAGGGATAACGTGGTTGTATGGAGTATGGGTTTAGACGATTGCATTCGTCATACAGGTCTTCAAATGAACTGTCAAACGCTTCGCAATTGTCGCGCAAAAGCTCCAGGTCGTGTGTTTTTTCCGGTATGGCGTTTGAATAGACTAAAAAAGCTTTTAAGATTTTTTCGGCAGACTGTTGGCAGTGGTAACATATTATTTCCAGCGGTTTTGGGTGCATATTACACAAATATTTTGCTGCGCCCAAGTCCATTTTTGAAAAGGCTATCCACTCCATTGCGACGGATTTATCCATGTAATTTTACCCCTGTGATTGCGACTTCGCTTTCGATAAAACCTACTGCGTTTTTGTATCTGTTAAATTTGCTTTCCGTGCCAACCAGCATGTCTATGTTTCTTGATTTCCGTAATTCTTTTGGGAGCGAACCTGTGATTTTCCATGTGGTTTCGATTGGTTGTAGGTTATCGGGGATTACAACGTAAAAATCATAATCGCTGCTTTCCGTTGCCGTTCCGTCGGAAAAAGAACCGAAAAGGTATATTCCCAGCGCGGGTACTGCGTTTAGGATGGTATCTACGATTTTGCTTATTTCCGATTTTACTTCGTTACTCGGTTGCATTGCGTAACACCTCTATCATCTCAGCGATGTTTGGGTCGTATTTTAACGCGGCCTTGGAGACCAAAATTTTAGTTTTTATCGCCATGGCTTCTTCGTAGATGATTAGGCCGTTTTCTACTAACGCGCTGCCTGTTTCTACTATATCGAAGATTACGTCCACATCGCAGTGGGCGGGTAAAAGCTCCGACGAGCCTGCAATGGTGACGATGTCGGCAAGTATTCCCAGTCGGCGGAAGTAATTTTCCGTAATCGCGGGGTAAAATGTGCCTACCGTAATCACCTTGTCGTCGCTGTTTTTGCATTCTTCGAATACCTCACGTTTTTCCGGCAGGCCTGCCACGCAAAAGCGTGCCCTGCCGCACAGTCCGTAGTCCGGCAGAATATTTGTGATAAAATTATCGCCGCGCATGGCATGGCCGCCCTTTGTACTGGAAAGCTCGTACTCACGGTAGCAATCGAAGGCGGTAAAGCCGATTTCTGCCCAGTTTCTGTCTACATATTGCGGGATATCCATGTTGTTTACCAGCAGGTATGCCACCTGCCCGCAGTCGCTCGCATACTCCAGCTGCTTCTGCGTCTTGTTTGCAATAGAAGCCTCCAGCGCGGCAGATACATAGCCCGCTTTCTTAAATACCTCGTAAAAACGCGGCAACAGCCGCATGGTTTTTGGTAGTGCAATAAATGTTTTTCTCATATTTACCTCACATTGACAAATTCTTAGAATATGTCAATAAGGATAACAAAAAAAGGTGCGGATTTCCACACCTTTTTTAAATCTGGAATTTATCAACTAATTTATTGTCCAATTGCTAATATGCTTCCGCATTTAAGCTCCTTGCGCGCTTTGTATATGGGATTATCGGAGAAATAAATTTTATCGTCGGTGCTGTCTACAGCGTAGTTAAAATGCTCCAAAATGTTAAGGCTTAAAATATTGTCGGTGGTATGGACATATGGTATGACAACTTTTGCGGCGTTTAACTTTCTGTTGCCCAAGAGCATATTAATTTCTACCAAGTCGCCGTTTATGCTAAACCCTGCAAAGCCGGTTAACGGAATATTTTTTTTAATCGGCGGGAGTTTGTCAAATCCAAATAAAATTGCCGTCTTTAATGTAAGTACGGTTAGGTAGGCTCCCGTATCAAGGATGAAGTCAACCTTATCGTTAGCGTAACTGCTTTCTCCGAAAAATACGGGAATCATAAGATGACGATGCCCGTCTGTCCTGTATTCCAAATCCAACGTAGAGCCAAAAGTCAAAACCTTAGACATGGGAATCCTCCGCAAGCCGCAAGGAAGATATAAACCCGGTATGCCGCAATGAAATCCCTACGCGCTCCACAAAATTATCTGCTTTATACTGCTCGTAAATCCCGTCCTCGACACCATCGTAAGGTACAGAGCCGATAATTACGGGGATGCCTTCCAGCAAACGCCCTGTTTCGGTCATCTTCGCTTTTACGATGTACACCCAATACCCGTCGTACAACCGCTCGATTTCTGTTTTTGGGATGGCGTCGGAGTGTGTTACAAGCTTGTAGGTTTTTTCCATGCGCTCATTTCCTTTCTATCGCACTCACCCTATCCGTTAGCGGCGGGTGACTGTATTCCATCATAACAACAAAGGGGTGGGGAGTGAGATTGCCCAGGCTTTCGCGGTAAAGTGTTTTAAGTGCGGCGACACCTGCTGCGGGGCTTGTTAAATCCTTGCCAAATTTGTCGGCCTCGTACTCGTGCTTGCGAGAAAGAGTATTTGACGGTATCTGTAAAACCTGCATAACAGGCTCAAGCAAAATCGCCACGACATAAATACCAAATGCCAAATTAGCTCCCGCAAAGCCAAATGCCTGCGATACCTCGGGCATGGCAACGACAAAATAAGCAGCCGCAAGCATTATGCCAAACACAAGCAAGCTAAGGGGTGCGGATTTTAGAATATGCCCCTTTTTTGCGTGGCCGATTTCGTGACCAAGGACAAAAAGGATTTCGTCCTCTGTCATTTTGTCGAGCATTGTGTCAAACAGGCCGATGGTCTTGGTTTTTCCAAAGCCCGCAGCAAATGCATTAAGCTTTGTACTTCGCTTAGAAGCATCCACCTTATAAATTGCCTTAAATTTATAGCCGGTTTGCACAGCCATTGCTTGGATTTTATCCTTCAGCGAGCCGTCCTCCAGCGGAGTAAGCTTGTAAAAAACTCTTATCATCAACGGCGAGATAAAAAGCATAAAAACTTGGAATATCATCATTATAAAAAAGAATGCAATAAACACCCACTCACCGATGGTATTATATAAAAGCAAAAACAGCGAAAACAATCCGCCCATCAGCACGGCACTAATGGCAAAGCTTTTTAAAAAGTCAAAAAAATAAGTGGCGGGCGTGGTTTTATTAAATCCATATCTTTCCTCGATAACAAAAGTACCGTAAATCCCCACAATAGTGTCCAAAATCATCGCCGCGACAATAGGAATCCCCATTATAAAAAGGCTGGTGAGATAAATATTATCAGTAAATCTGTTAATCCATTCATACAACCCAAAATGTAAATTAAGCAGCAAGAGAGCAAGCACAAACACAACTCCAATCAGCTCATCTACGATGTTAAACCGCAGGTATTCCCGCTTGTATCGTTGCTCCTTCTCGTACTTTTCATTGTCAAAGACGTCTTTTACATTGTTGGGTACGGGTGCGTTCATTCTGGTGTAGGTTAGGTAGTTTAGGAAAAGCCTAAACAACACCGATACGAGGAAAACCCCGATAATTGCAATTCTCATTTAATTCGCTCCTTGCAGGTTTTTTACAAATTCCCATGCGGCGTTGCCCAGTCTTTCTACATACTCGCCGCGATAGCGAGCCAGGTCGGGGACTTCTGTAACATGTATGCCGAGCAACTTGCTTGCGAAAACGGCGGCGTTAAGAAACGCACCCTTGTCTGTAGGATGGGAAGCATTAGGCCGAAAGAGTTCTGCGGTAGGGTGCAGCTCTGTCGCATAAATCCACGCAAGCGGCATATCCACAAGTAACGCGCCGCTCACTGCCGCAAGCTGCTGCAACCAGGCATTTTGCTCGATTTGCCACTCGATATCCGGCCAGTCGTCATACCACACCGCAGGGTTAAACAATACAGGAATCGCACCTGTCATCCTTGCCGCACGGCTTACGCGCCATACATCGTCACCATTGCTGCCGTTATCTTGGATGATTACAAAGTCGTACTGCTGCTGCTTTAGCTGCTCGATTGCCCCGTCTGCGAGCGTGTCAAGCCCTACGCCGCCGCGGGTCTCAAGGGTCGTCCATAGTAATACACCGTTATTTAACGCGATGTCGTTAAACTGCGAGGGCGTTTCGCCCATAAATGTGAGGCTGTTGCCAATCCACATGATACGAGCCTCGCGGTCGAAAATCAGCGGCAAGGGGCGTAAAATTTCGTCCGTGCTTTGCCACAGGGCGTCCAACTCGAAGCCTTTTTCTTCCAATAGCAGCAGTATATCCATAAACTGCTCGTCGTCATGGGAAAACATCGTCGCAACAAAAAACGTAGTAGGCTCGGCGGTTTGCGTGAGAAGCTCCTCTATGCGGTCGGCGTAAATGCGCGGATTTTCTGCGATGGCAAAATCCAACCACCGCCCTAAGGGGCTTTCCTCCGCCCAAAGGACTTCCGTTAGGCTTGGGAAATCGCGCAGGGCTTCTATTTGCTGCTCCAGCGGCACATCAAAAAGCAGGTCTGATATAGCGTATATATCCGAAATCCCAAACAGTGGCTCGCTGCTTTCCTCCGCAAATTCCCTAATATATTGCTGTACAGAATAATTTTGCGACCCCGGGCTGCGCCTTACAGAATACGCTCTTTCCATTTCCATCATTAGCGTGTGCGGCGTCCAATTATTAACACTCTCCAAAGGAACGCCGAATGTCGGCAACTGCACCAAAAGATTTTGCAAAATATCGTCGGGCAAAATACTCTCCAAAGTAACCCCGTCGGGCAAAAAGAATAAGCCCTGCATGTACTCGTTATTCGCCGCAAGCTCCTCGTCGCTGTATTCGCCTTCCCAAAACACAAAAACATCGGCACGGCTCATGGCCTCCCGGACATAGGATGCAAACGGAAACCACTCTGCCACCCCGTATATCGGTGCGTTTAGCAAATACGCCACGTTTTCGCCATACTCAATGCGAGTAAGCCTGCCGCTGAATGCGTCGGGGTCTTCCACGGTGGCGGGTGGGGCTTGTGAGGGGAGCGGTGCGTCCGATTCTGCTTCCGCGAGAGACTGTGCGGTGGATTCCGCATAATCGGGGGCTTCTCTTTCCCCGTCGCCACGTCCACACGCGGCCAAGATAAGTAATATTGCCAATACAAGATATTTTTTCATAGTCCCTGCCTCTTTTCAAAATGACCGCCCAAAATTTTTGGCAATGCGGAAAAAATGCTTACCAAAAGAGCAATGCAAGCAATTACAATCACAGCCGCAAGCCACAATGCCTGTTCGAATATCTCCGGGAAAAGCATAATCGGAATAGAGGCCGTAACAAAAACCGCCGAAGGCAAAAATACTCTTTTCCCGATGTATTTATTCATAGCAGGCATGTCGTGTTTTTCTTTGTATTTTTGTCTGTCTTCTTTGGGAAGCGTGCTAACCCCGCTTATAAAAATCCAGTCCACGCCTTTTAGCGCGGCGATTGTAAGCACCCACAAAAATACGCCCAAAACACCCATTAATATAGCCCAAATCATACTCGCACCTCCTTTATTTTCGTTATTATATACGAGATGCTTACACAAAAAGTCTGATAGCTACGCCTTTTTCCGATAAATATTCCTTTAACTCCTTTGGGGTGTAGTTTTTTTTCAGCCGCGGGGAGTATAGCATACTGCTTATGATGGCGGCCTGCGTTTGTGTTTGCGAAAAAACATCCGCAAGGTGTTCCGGTTTGCCTGCGCCGCCCGAGGCTATCAGTGGCACACGTACGGCGGCTTCGGCCTTTTTCATCAGGGGGATGTCGTAGCCGTTTAATGTGCCGTCGTTATCTATGCTGTTTAGGCAAATTTCGCCTGCGCCGAGGGCTTCGCCGCGCTTTAGCCACTCTATTGCGTCGAGACCTGCGGCTTTGCGTGCGCCGTCGATGTAAACCTGATAGCCGCTCGGAAATCTGCCGACGTCCGGGTCCCGCTTTACCTGCGTAGAAAGCACAACGCATTGCGAGCCGAAGGCCTTTGCGCCGTCGCGGATGATTTCCGGGTTACGCACCGCTGCGGAATCCACGCTTATTTTTTCCGCGCCCGCTTTCAGCACTTCGTACATATCGTTTAAATCGCGCACCCCGCCGCCTACGGTGAAGGGGATAAACACCCGAGCCGCCACTTTTTTTACCGTCTCGATGTCTGTTTGGCGTTTTTCCGGGCTGGCGTATATATCGTAGAAAATCAACTCGTCAATTTGCGCACGGTACATCTCGCTCGCCAGCACGTCGGCGGGCGCAACATCAATGTTGTCTTGGAATTGCACCGCCTTTGTTACACGGCCGTTTGCGATGTCAAAACATGCAATTAGTCTGCGTGTCAGCATGACAAAAACCTCCTTAAAAGCGTTAGCCCTGCCTCGCCGCTTTTTTCTGTGTGAAATTGCACGGCGAAAATATTATCACGTTTTACCGCCGCTGTAAATTTCTCTCCGTAGTCGGATGTCGCCCATATGTCGGTGGATTCTGCGGCTATGGCGTGGTAGGAATTTACATAATAGAAATAGCCGCTTTCCGTATCGTCGGTAAAGCGGACTTCGTTCCAGCCCATTTGCGGTACGCGCACCCGGGCATTATCGAAGCGTTTTACGTTCCCTTTTAGCCAGCCAAGGCATTTTTGGTCGCCTTCTTCGCTGTGTTCAAATAGAATTTGCAGCCCCACGCATATGCCGAGAAAGGGGATTTTCTCTTGCAAAACAAGCCGCTCCAGCGTAGTAATAATTTGCATTTCTTCCAAAGAATCCATAGTGGCTTTCGCGCTGCCTACGCCGGGCAAAATAATATGCGACGCGCCTGCCAGGTCGTCCGCACTGCGGGCAAACTCGGCTTGCAGTCCAAGGTGTGTTACGGCGTGCATTACGCTGGGCGCATTGCCCGCTTTGTAGTCAATTATCTTTATCACAGTCATGTCTCCCTAAAATTAGCGTTACTTTTCCTGTATAGATGTTTTTGAAAAAACCGCTCCGGCCATTGTATTTACTGGCCGTAATAGGATTCACTACCATGCTTGCGGAGATAGTGCTTATCCAGTAATTCCTGCTGCATGTGGAGCATCTTGGGGTCGCGCTGTAGGTTATGCCATGCCATAAATGCGACTTCTTCCAGTACAACGGCGTTGTGGGCGGCTTCTGCCGCGTTTTTGCCCCATGTAAACGGGCCGTGGCTTGCTACCAGCACAGCGGGGATTTCGTCGGCTGCGGTACAGGTCTCGGATATTACCTTGCCGGTTTCGTATTCATAATCGCCTACGATTTCGTCGGTGGTGAGCAGTCTTGTGCAAGGGATTTCGCCATAAAAATAGTCGGCATGTGTAGTCCCCAGCGCGGGAATGGGCCTACGCGCCTGCGCAAAAACCGTAGCCCAGCGGCTATGGGTATGCACAACCCCGCCGATATTTGGCAGTCGGCGGTAAAGCTCCAAATGCGTAGGCAAATCTGACGAAGGATTTAACCCACTCTCTACCACCTCGCCCGTATGAAGGTCCACCACCACCATATTGTAAGCAGAAAGCTCCTCGTAAGAAATCCCGCTTGGTTTTATCGCAACCAAGCCCCACTCGCGGCAGATTCCGCTGGCGTTACCCCATGTGGACGTCACGAGGTTGTGTTTTGGGAGCAGCATATTGGCTTCCCATACTTGTTTTTTTAGCTCTGCAACTGTCATACTAATCTCTCCTTTTTAATAGGGGCTCTGCCCCTACGACCCCGCCGCTACAGCGGGCAAAGCCCGCTTCCGCTTCCTCACTCCGTTCCGGAGCCGCGCTTGAGCGGCAAAAGCATTATAAGCCGGTCGAACCATTCCCCTGCGGGCGAAATCCTCTCCGCGATGTCCTCGAGAGAACTTATTTGCGCGAAGTATTCCAGCCGCTCGCGCTCGGCCGTTGGTATATGTTGCGAAATATGCACCAAGTAATAATGTGCGTACGCAGGCGTATAAATCAGCCGCAGTACGTCGATGAGCGGCTCCAGCACATAGCGATTGTAGTAGGCATATGCCTCCGGGTACTGTCCGCGCTTTACATATTTTTTTGCACGAATATGCTGAGTGCGTCGGTATTTTGCTTCCGCAAGGCGTGGGTCGTTGTATTTGTCGTAATCGGAAGGGTCGTACGGCTTATACCTAACAATGTTATCCTTATCGAAGAGAACTTTTACTGCCTCCACGTCGGAGTTTTCCAAGTAAGTATATTCTTCCCGAGGGCGGCTGTGCAACTGCCAACAAAAATCTATCATCAGGTATTCGCTTGTACCCGCCAAATGGTAGACACGTTGACGGATTTTAGGATGCTCGTGTTTCATTATATACCTGTAGTCAATGGGGGCGATTTTTTGCAACGCGTTTTCTACAGCCTCGATTGCCCGACCCTCATGCGTATCCTCAAAATCCACCCAAAAATCAATATCGCTGTACTCGTCCGCAGTACCCATAGCGTCCGCACCCTCCAGCCAAAAGGCATACACAAAGGGCAGGGGCTGTAAAGCGGTGGTTAGCGTGTTTATTATTGTTTCTCTGTCAAGCATGTTATTATCTCCCATTCTTTAAGCTATGGAAGCTCGTCTAAAACTTCTAATCTGTTTGCTATTTCATACGGCTCGGGCAATAGATTTTTTAGGCTGTCGGGTAGGGCGTTGTACATGTTGTACGTTGACACACCTATCGGTTTATCCGTGCTTTTTAATGTGTATTCAACAATGGTACGCTTCTTGGTTTTGCAGATAATTATACCAATTGATGGATTTTCGTCTTCCAGCTTTTTTGTTTCGTCCAAGGCGGATAAGTAAAATTGCATTTTGCCCGCATATTCCGGTAGAAACTTCCCGATTTTAAGGTCAATGGCAACAAGACATCTTAAACGCCTGTGGTATAGCAGCAAATCAATATAATAATCCTCGTCGGCAACTTCCAAGTGGTACTGGTTGCCTATGAATGCGAAATCCTCGCCAAGCTCTCGTAAAAAAGCCCTCATATTTTTTGTTAACGCGGCTTCGAGTTCCGATTCGTTATGCTCCATCCCCATTTCCAAAAAATCGAAATTGTAGTCGTCTTTTACGGACAAAAGGGCTTGTTTGCGGTATTTTTCCGGGACTACTTCGTAAAAATTTGTTTGGTTTAATAAATATTTTTCATAAGCTTTGTTTTCCAGATTGTTTGTCAAAACGTCTTTTGTCCAGCCAAATTTGCGCACCATTTTTAGATAAAATTCACGTTCTAGGTCATCCTTGCAACGCTCCATTATTATGATGTTCTTGCTCCAGCTAATTTCTCGCACCAATGGTGCGAGTTTTTCATTTTCGCAATAATTTGAATAAAAATTTCTCATTCGCCATAGATTGGCCGCTGAAAATCCCTTTACGCGAGGAAACTCCAACTGAAGCTCTTGCGCTAAAATTTCTACCACGGATTTTCCCAGCCTTTTTCTTTTTGTTGGCGGTTTATCTCTTTACCGATTTCCCAATAAAGCCCCAGCAGCTCTTTGTTTACCGCTTTCATCGCTTCGTATTGGCGATTATAGATTAAGGATTTTATCTCTGTTATAAAGTCCTTGTAAATTATTATTTCCTGCATTTATGTCACCTGCTCCTTAAAAACTCAACGCATTTTTTCATAATCGGCACTACAGGCGGAGAAATATTCTCAGGGAGGTTGTTTATGTCAAACCAGCGCAGCTCTGTTGTTTCGTCTGTTTGCGGAAGAAGGTCGCCGTAGAAGTCCTCACATAGATAAGTGATGGTTACATTGGCTACCATGTCGCCGTTTGGGTAGGTGTAGAATAATTCCTTGCCGGAGAATACACCCAACAGTTGCAGGTCGTTGGCGGTTAGGCCTGTTTCTTCTTTTAGCTCGCGGGCTGCGGTTTCTTCCGCTGTTTCGCCTAATTCCATGCATCCGCCGTGGTCTGCCCAGCAGCCGTTATCTTTTCGATTTTGCAAAAGCAGTTTTCCGTCTTTGTGGATTATTACGCTTGCACCCACCAGTAGTAAACGCTCATGGCCTATTAGCCTTCTTATGTTTTTTATATAGCCGTTCATACACAAAACTCCCTTAAATACCACGTAGGCACGGGGTTTTTCATATTATTATACCACGCAAGCACATCCTGCGACTGGTTTATCATCACATCAACATCGGCCTGTCCAAACGGAATCGCCCATGGTATCGCCGCCAATGCATTGCCGCAAATATAAAGAGCCAGCAACCGAAAAAAATCCATCGGAGGCTCGCCCTCAAAATACTCGCGCAACTGCCCCGTGGCAAAATGCGGGCTTGCTTTCGCGCTCCATACCGTGCGATTAAACTCCTGCCAAGGGTCGCCAAAGCTATATCTGTCGAAGTCAATAATTACCAACTCCCCGTTTTCCATCATCATATTACCGATATGATAATCCCCGTGCTGAAAGCACTGCGGACGGTTTTTAAGCAACCCGCGATTTTCTTCGATATACGCCATAACAAGCTCGTCACCGTCAAAGCGCAAACCGCAGTCGCCGTACTGCGCCAAAATCCAATCAATTTTGGCATTAAATTGCGCCTCCCAATCCTTCCGGGTTTCCGGCGCGGGGATTGTGTGCATTTTTTGCAAATACTCGCCGGTTTTTACACCAAGCGCGTATTGCTCCGTCTCCGACAGCGTGGGCAAAACATCCTCCAAATCTTCGCCGTCTATCCATCTTTGCAGCATATGCACGCCGTCTTTGTCGTGGCTAAATTTTACGGCGTCGCATATAGGCACGCCAAGCTCCGCCACCTGTTGCATTAGGCCAAACAATAGCTTTCGGTGTTCATAACGGTCGGCGGAAGAAATCCGCAGCAAAAAATCCTTACCATCCCTGGTAACCTTAAATTTTTTATCCTTCGACCATCCCTTGGTTATCGGCGTCATTTAAACACACTCCACAGCGGCTTTTTGTACGGCCAATCCGCTCCTGTAATTTTGCAAGAATTTTTCAAATCCGTCTACATCAAATTTTTCAACCGGCCGCAAATTTTCGTCGGTTGAATTTACAAAAACTTTTTCCATCAAAAACTCATCCAGCGTATCGCCGCCGCCCTCGCCCATATAAGCCGCAAGCAACGCCATACCCCACGCGCCGCCCTCGCCCGCAGTTTCCATCACGCTTACGGGGGTGTTTAAAGCCGCAGCCATTAGCTTTTGCGCCACACCCGGGGTCTTAAATAACCCGCCATGGCCTTGGATTTTTTCCAATGCGACATCTTCTCCTCGCAAAATCTCCATACCAATCCGCAGCGTCGCCATAGAAGAAAACAACAAGCTCCGCATAAAATTAGCCAGCGTAAAATTAGCCCCCACGGCTCGTACAAAAAGCGGCCGCCCCTCATCCAGCCCAACAATAGGCTCCCCCGAGAAGAAATTATAAGCCAAAAGCCCACCACAGTCGGCATCTGCGGCGTCGCTCACTGCCGCACCGTACAGCTTCTCGTACAACTCGCTTTTGCTTACCTCTACGCCAAAGCACGCAAGGCTCTCGCCAATAACCCGCACCCACGCATCCAAATCCGACGTGCAGTTATTGCAATGCACCATTGCCACGGGTTTGCCGGTTGGCGTTGTTACCATATCAATTTCCGTGTAAACATTTTTCAAATCCTTCTCCAGCACAATCATTGCGAAAACGGATGTCCCTGCGGATATATTTCCCGTGCGCGGGGCAATACTGTTTGTGGCTACCATTCCCGTGCCCGCGTCGCCTTCGGGCGGGCATAGCTTAATCCCCGCACGCAGGCCACTGCCGAGCAAACGCGCTCCTTCTTCGGTCAGCCGCCCGGCGGTTTCTCCCGCGGCTAAAATCCTCGGGAAAATCTCCGATATCCGCACACCGTTGGTTATCCCGCTAAACACATCGGCCATACGCACACTATATTCCCCACCTTCCAGCGGAAACATCCCCGACGCGTCGCCTACGCCAAGCACCTTTTCGCCCGTGAGCTTCCAATGCACATACCCCGCAAGCGTCGTCATAAATGCAACATCCCCCACATGCGGCTCGCCGTTTAAAATCGCTTGGTACAAATGCGCGATACTCCACCTCTGCGGCACATTAAAATTAAACCGCTTTGTCAGTTCCTCGGCGGCTTTCTCCGTTGTGGTATTACGCCAGGTACGGAAATCTGCAAGCAGATTTCCATATGTATCAAACGCCAAGTACCCATGCATCATGGCCGACACACCGATACCCGCGACATCGCCCAATCCCACACCAAGCGCGGATACACTCGCCCGCACCCCTTCCCAAACTTCTTCTAAGGAATAAGTCCAAAATCCGTTTTCAAATTTATTTTCCCATTCATACGCGCCCGTCGCCATCGGCTTAAAATCCTCGCCAACCAGCACCGATTTAATCCGCGTGGAGCCAAGCTCTATACCTAAAAAGCTTTTCATAAGCACCTCCTGTGACAAAATTTCTAAAATATGTCACAATTATATCAAAAAAAAGTTGAATAAAACAAATAAAAAAAGTATAATTTTCTCCTACATACTCCCACTTGGAAGGGGCAACGTCCGATGGACGAAAAAAAACTATTAGACCAACTGGAACTACAAAAAAGGCTTATCTCGCGCATAAGCCATAATTTGCGTACACCAATCACTGCGGTGCTGGGGGTCAGCGAGGTAATGCTGCACGACGCATCCTTGCCCGCGCATATAGAAGAGGCGTTTCGGCGCATACAAAATTCCGGCAAGATAATGCTGGGTGTCGCAAACGACATTCTCGCGCTAACAAAGCTGGAAAGCGGCGACCTACCCTTGGCGAACGCGCCCTACGACATAGCCGCGCTCATCAGCGAAATCACGCAGCTTCACCTAATCCACCTGGGCAGTCGCAGCATAGAG
>WQRQ01000032.1 GCA_009786685.1 Defluviitaleaceae bacterium | reverse complement strand
CGCCCAAGACCACCGTATAATCGGTAAAGCCGTTACGCTGTGTAGCCGTTGGGGGGTGCGGGGTATAGGTTGCTTCGGCAAGTATAAGCGTACCGCCTGTAAACAAACCCTGTATAATGCCGTCCTCGGAAAAAACAACATTCCACCCGAAGCCAAAATCAGTGTGCCGCATGATAACGCCGCAAATAAAATATCCGTCATGTACAGCGTTTTCTATTCCGTGGATTTCGATAAATTCCCCTGCTAATGCAATGATTTCATGCCATGCGTCTTGTAAGCCGCCTGTTCCTAAAGCCTGTGTCATCGCGTCACTAAACATAGCCGACGTTACATCAAAATCCCCGCTTGCAACCGCCGTTATAAATAAAGCGGCGCGTTCGTTGAAAAAATCCCAATTTACATTCCCTTCCGCAACGTATGAATCCGAATCACCGTTTTGTGTGTGGTCATTATCGCTCGAACAACCGCTTGCGACTAACAACAGTAAAATGGATAAAATGATTGCGGATAGCTTTCCTTTGTATACGCTGAAAAACTTTGTCATGGTTTTACACTCCTATCAGTATTGTATTTTCAACCTCAAGCCCTCGACCAATATAGCTTTTATTGCCTACCACTTGCAGATTGTCGTCACATGAGCGTTTATCCAACACATCATAATTTTTCTTATCTTGCGCGTTTATATTGGTAAACGCTATCGGAAGCCCTGCGGACAAAAATAAACTTGTACCCGCTTGCAGTTGAAAATGGATATGCGGCTCGGAGGAATTTCCGGTATTTCCACACTTGGCGATAATGTCACCCTGCTTTACCATATCACCGACTTTGACGGCAATGCTATCCCGCATAATATGTGCAATCATGCTGTATTCAAATTCATTATGTTTTATAATGATGTAATTTCCTTGAATACGACTTGCGTTACAATAAGCACTTTTACCGTCAACCATACTGTCTTTGTGCTTGTTGTACAGCTTTACCACCACACCATCGGCGGGAGCAATTATATCCTTACCGTAACAATGGTAATTATGGACGGACTTTCTATCCCCCGAAGATGATTTACCCTCATCATCAACGATAATAAAGTCATAAGCATAACGCTGTGTTAATATTCCCCATGAGTGGGATATTTTTTTATGCAATCCGCCGTTTACAACCGTCCATTTCCCGGTGAACGGAAGAATGTAATCGCCTCGCAACGTATAATTTTCCTTAGACGGCAGCTTAAATTTGTAAATAATAGGCGTAATTACCATGCCAGAAAGCTGAAGTATCACTTGAAATAATGTGGGAACAGGCGTTTTTAGGAACATCAAAAACGGAGCAAATCTAAACCACTCCATGTATCTGTTGCCTATAATAATGCCGACAATACCTACAACAAAAAGCAACCACATTATTTTACAGGCAATAGTGATGATAACTCTCCCCGCTTCAAATCGGAGCAAGATAATCCCTGCAATCCAACAAATAAACGCAGGGGCTATCAC
The DNA here is from genome assembly GCA_009786685.1 of Defluviitaleaceae bacterium. Lineage (GTDB taxonomy): Bacteria > Bacillota > Clostridia > Lachnospirales > WQUN01 > WQVC01. The sequence continues at coordinate 26,862 of WQRQ01000032.1, read as the reverse complement.
AGAAGCTATCCACCACATCACATTAAAAATCAAATCTAACATAAGCATTTTCCTTTCGATTTTGCTTTAATTATTCATATTTGCGCTCCCATAAATTTGTTTCAGCTTTTTTAGCCTTCCGAAAGTAAAAATGTGCTTGAAAAGTCGAGTAAAAAATGCAGAAGCATTGCAATAATCAAGCTGTCTGTTACCAAAACCAAGCACATCAAAAATGCACCAAATATTCCTGTTTTTATAACGCCTTTAAATCCTTGATACAAGTGAAAAATTCCGAATGTCACACTCGTCATTAAAATAATTAGTAATATTGAAATGTCGGGGAATATCGCTTGCAAAAGAAATACTAAAAATCCCCTAAAAATAATTTCTTCGCATATCCCGGCACTTAGGGACAAAATAGAGAATAGCCATTTTTCTTTTTTTGTTTGCGGAAGCGACTGCCCAACACCTTCATTCATTGATATTTGCTTTTTTGCATCCTCCTTAGCTTTCGCGCTTGTAAGTAAAAGAATAGTCTGGTACGAAAAGAATATGACAGCTAATCCGCTTAAAGTGAGGATTACGATAGTAAACCAAATATTATAATTAAAACTCATTGAGCGTAACCCTATGTTTTCAAGGCTTATCCCCCCAATAATACACATAACCATTACTACAAACACAAAAATCCAAAGCAATGAGATTGATTGATAATAACCCCTGCATTTTATCTTTTCTGTGATAACAACATTTTTATATTTCTTTTCTGCCAAAGCCGCTACGACTAAAAATATTATAATCAAGACAAATAACAGAGATAAAAATACCGTATACATTGTAATTGTTTCTGCCATAGCTCCATTCTCCCTGTCCGTTTTAGAGCGAGATATTATCCTTTGCTTATATTTGTTGCGGGTAGTCCTTTTTCTTCACTTTCCGAAAGTAAAAACACACTTGAAAAGTCAATCAGAAAATGAAGAATCATAACGGGAATCAAGCTGTCTGTAACTAAAAACAAACACATGAAAACAGCTCCCGCTATCCCGGTGGATATAACCCCCGATAATCCTTGATAAAGGTGTCCTATCCCAAACATCACACTCGGAATTAAAATAATTAAAAATATCGGAATGTCGGGGAATATTGCTTGCAAAAGAAACACCACAAATCCACGATAAATAATTTCTTCACATATTCCGGCAGTTAAAGATACAGCAAGCCATATCTTTTTTTCTTTTTTGCTTCGAGGGAAGATATTGCCACCGCCTGCGCCGTCTGAAAAATTTTCAAACTGCTTCTGTCTATATTTCGCGCTAACAAGCGAAGCAATAATTCGATGTAAACTAAAAACAAGAAGTAAACCGCTTAAAATAAGGGTAACGGACGTAAACCAAATATTATAATTAAAGCTGATGTGTCTAAATCCAATATCTGCAAGGCTTATGCTTCCGATAATGCTCATAACAAAAACAGCCAACGCACTACCCCAAAGAAACAAGATTGCCTTGTAGTAACGTCTGCATCGTATTTTTTCCGTGACAACAATACTTTTTAATTTCCTTTCGTCCGAAGCCCCTATTACCGACGATAACGCCTTGTAAACGAATAGTGCCGCCAAAAATATAATATTCATTCTGAACTCCTCCTTAAAGCGGATTAAATGAGAAACGGTCTCGGCAGAGCGGCTGAGAAAAACCGTGTTTTTAGCAGCCGGTGATAAACTCGTTTCGGGTTTGCCCTATCGCAAGATAATGTCCCGCAAAGACGGCATACCTGTTGTGTCGGGCTTCATGGTGTCAAAAAATCCCAGAAAACTTCCGTTTGCATTGAGAAATTCCAATGCGGCAATAAATGTGTTAATTATGTGAGACAAGAGTTTATCCACGTCCATTTGTAATTTTTCCATTTTTTCAAGCTGCTCTCTTGTAGGATGGTTATTGTCCGATACGGGTGTAAATTCCTCCGCCATTATCATCATCTTGCTTACGGCAAGCTTTGCAAACGATGTAGCGGCGGTTACAAAGCCATCTTGTAACGCTTCGAGGCGTATTCTTAGTTCGTCACCCTCATAATTGTCCCGTAATTCATTCCTAAGCCTCTCGAAAAGTGCGAAGCCTTCGTCAATCCCGGAAACTACAAATTCTTCAAGTAGCTTCAGTCCGAAAGTAAGCTCGATATGTCTGCGATGGGTTGCGTCATTTACATCACCCATGAAGTGCATTTTAACTTCCAGTCGCATAACTTCCTTTTCTTGTCGTTCGGGGTCTAAAAAGCCAAAGGCGACTTCCAGTGCGGCGATATGCCTGTCGCGCTCTTCACCTTTGTAGTTTTCCATTATGTCGGAATGTAACTGCTCAAACGACTTCGGCTCTGTATTTTCATCGCCTCTTAGCTTGCTCAAAAAATCCCGTCGGATAAAGTCCATTTCCACTAACGAGCTGTCAAGCTTGTACGCATTTGGTAAAACATTAACTCCTTGGGCCGCCATATTTGCGGCATTGTTTATTGCCGCCCGTCGTTCATTTCCTACAGTTAATCTCCCTGTATGGATTGTGCTTTGATGATTTGCAGATACTTGCATGTTTAACATCTCCTTTAATATTTTTAATTTGAAATAGAAATATTCCGATTAGGGTAGTCAATGATTAAGGCTTTATCCTTAGCGATATCACTACCCAGCACCCCGGACTGCACAAAGGTTTTTGCCAAACTGTATTCGCGCTCGGGGTAAAGCACGGCATTGTTTATGGTGAATGCTATATCACTCATATACGCCTCGATACACGGGATAATTGCGCCCGATATTTCTTCGACTGTACCTGTAGCGAATGTTTCTGTTGTAAATCGCGCAAGTTTTTCAACATCAAAAAAGCGGTTCATACATTTTCCAAATTGTGTTGCACCTGCTCCGATATCTAAGCCCATCACTATATTTTTATTGTTAATTTTTACATTAACCATCGGGAAAAAATCACAACACATATTTTGGGGCTTATCTTCGGGTTTTGACGCTTCAATACAGACGCGCCTATCCCGATAATTGATTGTCCAGCGCAAATTTTTGATAATTTCCCAACCGATTTTCCCATTTATCTGCGGTATTTCCGGGTCGCCCGTATCATACGCACTATCCGGCACTACAACACAGGATTTATTTTTAAACTCGCTGTTGCCAACCATAAAGCTGTCGATAGTCGCATATTGGGTCGTAATTTTATTTTCAAGCGGCGTTTCTGCTTCCACGGATTTGTCGCTTATAGTAATGTCGCATTTTTTAGCAACGGATTCCGATACCATAGTGAGCATTGCGCCTGTATCAATGAGTAGCTCAACGTCAACCCCGTTTATCTGTGCGCAAACCGCAGGCAAATCTGCTATTGCAGGGGGCATGGGTAATTCTTTGGGAATTTGCGATAAAACCGCCGTCATATTTTTTGTATCATAAACATTGATTTGCTGTTCTTCCTCATCATTTCGCGGAATACCGAATTGAGCAAGGTCGCTAAAGCGGTCTTGCCATAACAATAGCGGAAATAATAAATCTGTGACATATCCCTTTATTTCTATGTTTTGTGTGCTTCCGTGCAGATTTCTTAAAATCTCTTCGGCTGTTTTTTCATCAGCACGCAAAAATGCTTTTGCCGCTCCGTATAACTGTTTTTGTTCGTTATTGCACCCTGTAGTGTCAAAATCACTATGCGGTAAATTGCAAAGCTTCTCTAAAAAATCCACACTTAAACCCTCCCATAAAATCGTATATCCGGAAGCACCGGAGCCGGGATAATTTTGCTTACCAGCTTATAAGCGTATCAACATCTCTTGCATTTTCAAACACCAGGTGAAGCCGAATGCGACCGGATTCAAAGCCGTTCATGTCTAGGTTTTTATAAAATTGGCTTGTGATATCTATGGTTTTTTCGGTATCTCCCTGGGTCAAGGTTAGCGATATATTGCCTTCGGCGTTTGTGCTTCTCACCGTCAGGGCTTCCAAGTTAGCGGCCGTAAATGTATAGTTTACTCTACTGCTGCCGTTGGCCCGTGCGGGGGAAACCCGCCATGTATTGTTTGCTACGTTATAAATTCCGTTGGCCGCCCCCGAGTGAATCCCCAGTTCAAATGTCCTTCCGCTTGCTGTAGCAGAAAACGTCCCTGAATTAACGGCAATACCTTCACGGGTAAAGACAAACAGAGATATTATGGCAGCTACTACAATAACAAAAAACGCAATTACTGCGAAAATAACGATTAGCTTTTTCTTGTTCATTTTGTTACTCCCATCTAATCAAACACGATTTTTTCGCTGTTAAACATTGACGCCATTACGCCTGTTAAAATCATGGCAAATACTAAATTGGAAACGATTGCTACGGTAATATTTAATACGGACGCTTCGGAGTTAATAATCGCTGTTATGCCAAGGGAGCTGTTAAAAATGGGTATCAAATGGAAAAGCAACATATCCGTGCCGCCTGCCAAGCCGCCGCCCATCCCGCCTATTAACACGACAATGGCCATGGGCGTTGCCACTGCATTTGCTTCCTTTACGGATTTTGAATAGGTGGATATAACGGAAAGCAAGGCTACAAATAAAAGCGATAACGAAACAGAGATGAGTAATAAAAGCAAAATATCCTGCACGCTAAAAAATTCCAGTATCGAAACATCGCCTATCAATTCATCAGCACCCGGCATCATTTGCCCCACAGAAAACATTAGCCCAACGAAGCTTCCCACCGCACTCAACAACGAGAAGAATGCCAAGCCCAGCGTTTTTCCCAATGCCATTTGCTTTCGGCTTGCCGTGGTTACAAGGAGTGTTCCCAATGTGCCTCGTTCCTTTTCTCCTGCTACGGATTCGGGTACAAGTGACTGACAGCCTGTAAAAATAAATAATATAAACATCATGGGCAACATTAACCCGAGTAACAATGCCATTAAATCTGCCGCCGTTGCAAGGTCAAAAATACCATCAGTTACTTCGGCGGTGGGTGCGTTAAAGGTGAATCTGTGGGTAAGAGAATGATGGTATGCGTTAATCAAGGCGGCAACAATACTCGCCGCTTCTGCGGATGACGCTCTCGCCGAGTTAGACCACATTTCTACATTAGGAGCGGGTTCTGTTGCCGTTGAGGGGTCAAAAATTGCTACATCTGCTTCAAAATTCGGCGGGAAAACAAGTAATATATCTGTGTTTTGGTCGGCGATTTCCTCCCTAATCCGCGGCGTTTCTGCCAAAGTTGTCGGCATCACATTGAGCCTCAGTTCTTGCGGGGCAAGTAGCGTGGCTATGGTGTCGGGCAAGTTTACGGCGTGTACTTCATATACGTGGTTTTCGTCAACGCCCGTCATCATATCTGACATTAGCCCTGTAAGGCTTATTGCGGCAAAAACTAAAAACCCGGGTAAAATTACTGCCGCAAAAAGTAGTTTTTTATCGTTGAAAATTCGTATGATTTCTTTTTTCATCACGGCAAATACTACATTATTCATAACTACACATCCTCACTTGTGGTTTTGTGGTATATATCGAAGAACATTTCCTCAAGACTATTTTCGCCCGCTAAAGCACTAACCGTATCACAGGCAACCATTTTCCCGTTGATAATAATGCCTACGCGGTCGCATAGGTTTTCCAGCAACCCAAAAATATGTGTCGAAAGAATGACGCTCTTGCCGCTTCTTTTAAGCTCCACAAGAAAATCTGTCACAACCTTTGCAGTGACAACATCCAAGCCGTTTGTGGGTTCGTCAAAAATTACAATGGCGGGGTCATGCACTATGGAAATGGCAAGAGAAGCCTTTTGCTTATTGCCTTGGGATAGCTTGCCGATTTTTACGTCGGCATATTTGCCAAGCCCAAAGCGGTCAAACAATTCGGCTTTTCTTCTGCTTGCCACATTTTTGGGAATCCCGCGAAGCTCGGCAAAAAAATCGAAATGAAAATTAGGTGTAAAAAATTCATCCAATTTTAATTCATTTGTAAGGAATCCGATGTTGCGCCGTACTTCCAACGGATGCTTTATGATACTAAAACCGTTTACATCTGCATCTCCCGCGCTCGCGTTGATTAGTGTGGCAATCATCCGCATGGTGGTGGTTTTACCTGCGCCGTTTGGCCCCAGCAGCCCAAAAACTTCGCCTTCGTATGACTTAAAACTCACGTTATCAACAGCGGCAAAGTATGGCGTTTTGATGTTTTTTGATTCTTGTTGCTTTTTTGTCAGCTTAAACTTTTTTGTAAGATTTTTTACGTTTAAAATTTCTTTCATTTCGCTACTCCTCATCTGAGATAATCGCAAGTACCGTCTCCAGCGCGTCCATGCCTTCGCGGTTGCGTATTTGCGGCGTTACTCCAAATTCTTCCAGCGAGCGACCATATGCATCGGTAAAGTGGCCTATGTCCAAACGCCAGATTATGCCCGTGTTTGGCAGTAATATATATGTGTGAAAAGCACCCATTACGCCGGAGGTGTTTTCGCCAACCACTGTTGCAAAGCCCGTCATCATGGAGAGTATAGCCGCCTCCGCCGAGGCAGACATGGACATCCTGTCAACAAGCAACCATATTTTGCCGTCAAAATTTACTCTGTCCTCGGCAGATATAAACTCCGGGAATACCGTTTCTTCCATAATAAATACATAAGAAAGCCGCGCAAGGTCGTCACTGTTAAAGTATGTCATGCCCATCTCATACACAAAATCGACAGAGGGGATAATCTCAAAGCGCGTAACCTCCGAATACATGGATTCATCTACCACATCTGCAAGGACGGCCTTCAAATTATTGGCAGTGCGTACGGCTTCACTACCCGACGCAAAAAACTGAAAGCTGATACTTGCCGTGGCTTCTTGCAGAAGGCGCGCATAAATCATTGCGACAAAATAACTGCTAATGCCACCGATATTACCTCTTATATCTATAATCAAATGGTCAAAATCCTCGATTTCTTGCAGAAATGGAAAGATTATCGCATCGTCATATTCCTTGTTTGAAAGAAAGCTTCTTATGCCGAGGTATGCGACTTCGCCCGGCGTGATGATTTCGGTTACGATGTTTCCCGGGACTATCGGGAACGCGTCCAGCGGTTCTGCGTCAAAATCAACTTCGTATTCTCCATAAAACCAAACCGCCATCGGATGAGAATATGTTTCTATCAAGTTACGCAAAAATGCCGAGCCTGCGGCCGGGTCGTTCTCATCCACATATGCTATTGAAAACGCGCTTAACAGAATTCTGTACATCATAAGCTCGCGTGGGGCTAAATGCCCTATACCGCCAAAAGGCGCGATAAACTGCTGAAAAAGAAGGTGGCTCAGATAATCCGCCGCCATATCACGCGGGTCGTCACCGCCGCGTATGGGCAAATGCTCGGGCAGATACATCGCCTCTATCGGAGTCATGGTTTCGATAAGCTCTCTAAACTGCGCGACATAAGCGTCAAAATCAATCCCAAGCCGCCTGTAAATAATATTATCCCAAACGGAGTTTTCCAGTGTGACGTTTACCATAAAGTCGAAATCGTACAACGCCAAATCCCTGGCTTCTTCCGTCAGGTGAAATGTAACTATTTCCGTACCGAAGAATCCAAGCTGCAACGCAATCAAATCCGACTGCTGCATATACGCCCTGTTTTGGTGCAGGGTAATGCCGTCCTCTAAAACCACGGGGGTGTTGTTAGAAAGCGCGTTAAGACTGTCGGGAGAAATAAAAACATACCCGCCATCAATAAAAATGGTGATAACACGCTCGTCCGCATCCCATGCTACCTCGCCGCCCTGTTGCTCAAAAAATGCTCGCACGGGAATAAGTCCCTCTTCTGCGGGGGTGGGTTGCGCGAGAGCAACCGCAGGAAATGCCGTTAAAAATGCAATAATAACGGCAAATTTTACAAATTTTTTCATTTCGTTTCCTCCTTCTTTGTCTTAAATCTATCCACGAGCGACATAAGCATATTTGCTTGGCTTGATAATTTTTCGCTGACGGCAGCATTATTCTGTACTGATGAAGCGTTATCATTAGCCCCTCGGTGGATTGATTCCATACTATTTTGTATTCGGCTTATTTCCTCTGCTTGCTCGTTGGAAGCGGTAGCAATGCTTGATATTACACTTGTAACACTTGCCGTAACTTCAACGATTTTTTCTAATGCTTCTGCTGTTTCTACAGACTTTGCTACACCTTCATTAACACGGCTTAGTGATTGTGCAATCATATCAGAGGTATTCTTGGCGGCTTCGGAGCTGCGCCCTGCTAAATTGCGTACTTCTTCGGCTACTACGGCAAAGCCTTTACCATGGTCCCCTGCTCTGGCGGCTTCCACACTCGCATTTAATGCCAAGAGATTTGTTTGGAAAGCTATACCGTCAATTATGCTTGCCACCTTCGCAATTTCCGCAGAAGCTGACTTGATTTCTTCCATAACTTCCGACATATCTCTCATGTGCCGGCTACCTGTATTAGCAACGGATTGTACCTGTTTGGATAATTCATTTGCATTTTGTGCATCGGTAGCGTTTTTCTGTGTCTTTTCTGTAAGAGTACTTACGGCTTCCCTCACCTCGCTCATAGCAGTAGCCTGTTCTTCAAAGCTTGCCATTAGGCTTTGTGTTGAATGCGAAATTTGCTCTGCACCTGTTTCAACTTGTGAGGTAACAGTTTTAATTTCTGATACCAAATTCCCGATAGAAACTACCAACCCATCAATAGAATCTTTGATAGCTGCAAAATCTCCGCGGTAATATTCTGCAACCGTAATATCAAAATTACCGTTTGCAAATGACTGTAGATGTTGCGAAATTTCGTTTACGGCAGCTCCGCACTCTATGCCAAACAATTCAATCATTTTACCAATTTTACCGAAGGCTTCTGCTACTTCTGCTGTGTCGGAATCATGCTGCTCCGGTTTAAAATTAAATTTCATGATACCTTGGTCCAGCCCTGCCCTAAATTCTCGTGCAATCGCATCTGTTTCAGTTTTTTGGTAAATGGCAATTTTTTCGGAACGCCGTTTTGCTTGTACCATTTCAGTAGTTACATATCCAAACAGCAGATATGCTGTAAGCTTACCGCTATTATCTTTAATTGGTATTATTGCTTGGTCTGCATGGAAGGGTTCCCCGCCGGGTGTAATCATATCAATTTGATAGCTAATCATCTTACCTGTATCGTTGACACGCCCAAAATTAGCACGGAAGGAATCGGCTTCCGCAGGCGGCATAACATCAAGAATGCTTTGCCCTACCAGTACATTAGGGTCATAGCCTTGGCTTCTTGCAAGACCATTTATAAATGTAAAGCGGTACTCGCTGTCAAAAATTACAATAGCACAACTCAAATCATCTAAGTATTGAAATACATTACTTGCTACGTTATCAATACTATCAATGATTGTTTGGAAATCACCCTTTGCCAAATAGTTAGACCTATCGGCTCGTAAATTTCCGCTTGTAATAGCCCTGCTTCTTTTCTGTGATTCATCAATTACAGTAGAAATTTCACTTGCCATACAGCGGAAGGATTCAGCCAACTGTCCGATTTCGTCAGTTGACTTCATGTTGGGAATTTTTGTATTCATGTTTCCATCCGCAATGTTATCAGAAACCTCACACAATTTTTTTAGGGGTTTACCAACATATTTTCTAACCCAAAAAATTGGAATCCAAACCACTACTATTATTACAGCGGCAACAATTCCGAAAATCGTCATTGCAAAGGCATTGCTTTTCGCAAAAACCTCCGTAGCCATTACGTTTACGCCTACAATGCCAATAGGTACACCATTTGCATTAAAAACAGGGGCATATGCGGCAACAACATAATTTTCATCTACACCGGACGGAATAATTGGAGTGGCTATCGCTGTTCCCCTTTGAGCCATTAAAAGTTCGGGAGGGAAAACCCCTGCTTCAACCGGGATTACATCACCCAAGTCTACGGTGCGTGTGTCCTGTGGCAAAAGTCCTTCTGCAAAAGCTGTAAAATCTCCCCTGTCATTTGCTACGCCTGCAAATAAGAACAAAAGCCCCATTTCTGCCTTTGCACGGTTAAGCTGTCTTTGCAACTCCATGTAGTATTCATTTTTCTCGCCTGTTTCCATTGCAAGCATAAATTGCTCCGGGTCAATCAAAGAAGCTACGCCCTGTGCGGCAATAACTGCCCTTGACTGGTGCATTTCGATAGAATCGCTTTGATATACTCTAAATGCAAATATTCCTATGGGAATAGTGGCAAGTAAAATAATCGCCACTACCATAATCGTAATTTTTGTTGCTAAAGACAACGACCTAACGCTTGACTTCATAAAACCCCGCCTTTTTTATTTATTAATTGCTTTAATTCGCCCAATATGCTTGGAGTTTCCAAACTTTCTTCAATTCTTTTCGTCCACAAAATCACGCCCCATAAAATCTTATAGCCAAAAGCACCAATCCGACTATAACAGCAATAACTCCACCTATAATGAAAATTAAAATCATTATAAGGTCGGGTTACATTGATATTCTCCTTACCTGTTTTAGAGTGCCGTAACAAAATACCACGGCGAAGATACAAAAAAAATTTGTTTGTGATATTTTTTTATGTTGGTATTTGTTGTGTTATGTGTTATCATGTGCATATGAATAAAAAACTGACAATCCTGCTTATAGAGGACGAACCCTTGGAAGCCCAAGAAATAGTCACCTGTATAGAAGCCACCGAAGAAGTTCAATTGGTAGGCGTTACAAACAATACCAACAAGGCAATGGAATACGTCACAGCCTTTCAGCCCGACGCAATTATTTTGGACTTGGAGTTGCATAAAGGTTATGGCAATGGTCTGGCTTTTCTTGATGAATTAAAAAATGCGGAGGTGTCTACATATGTTTTGGTTACAACGCACAACATAAGTCATGTAACCCATGACAGCGCGAGGCAGATGGGCGCGGATTTTATTATGCTTAAAAGCCAAGAGGATTACAGCGCGAAAGGCGTTATTGCCTTTCTTTGCTCTCTTAAAAATGTAATTCACAATAACAAAAAGCCCGCTCGTGTTGGTGCAGACCCCGAAACGGAGCTTAAACGGCGACAAACCCTTGCAGGCAAAATCCTTACGGAGCTTAACTTAATCGGCATTCCGTCAAACGCGGTGGGGCGTAATTATCTCGCCGATAGTATTATTTTGCTTACGGAGGACAGACGTGAAAAAATCTACAAGACTCTTGCAGAAAAATACGGAAAAACCGAAGCCAGCATAGAGCGCGCAATGCAAAACTCTATTTCTCGTGCGTGGAAAACATCGCACATTGATGATTTGGAAAAATACTATACCGCCAGAATATACTCTACCAGAGGAATGCCTACTGTAATGGAGTTTATTCATTTTTACGCGGAAAAGGTGGGTAAATTAACGTGATTACTAATCCCGGTGTAGTTGTGGGCTGGCTTGGGCTTTGCCTTATTTCTATGTATGTGTACATGCGGATTTTAAATATTAAGCCGACTAGTAGCAAAATTGCTGTTGCAGTTATTTTTGCTGTTACCGTGAGTTTGTTGTTACAAAACCACCCGCCATTATTTGAGCTTTGGTTTGTTGGTTCGGTTTTTGTTTTTATGAGCCTTATAACAAGGGTTAAGGCAAATATCCGCGTTGCTGCCGTTATCATCGCAATAGGCATGAGCCTTGGCAGCGAGATATTTGCAAACACGGTTATGCTGTTTATTCACGCCTTGGTTGAATATTTGTATTGGGTGGCGGTTGCGGCGCGGGAGGGTATTCCGTTGGGGCAAATGGGTGATATTAGTCCGCTTTTTGGCATTCACCCGGACAACAACCCTATATTTGTTATCCCTCTCGCGGTATGGGAATTTTTTGTGGCTTTGATAAGTGCCGCGTTTATGTTCTCACTTTTCAAACTGAAACGCCTAAAAACGGGCTTTGCGTTTATGGAAAACAAAACGGCAAGGCTAATCGGCGTTGCACTTAGCATTATTATGATGGTTGCAAAAAGCTCGTGGCGGTTTTTGTCGGGATTGTTTGACCTTCACAGCTTTAGCGCGGCAGATTTACCCGCCTTTGGCATTTTTGTGCTGATAGCAATTAACGGCTGCACCCTTGCGATTTATTTTTGGTGGAAAAGCCGCACAACCGAGCTTTATTTAAACCGTGTAGAAAAAAAGAGTGTGCAATCCGAAATTGCGGAAAAAAACAGGCAGATAAAAACCCTTACAGACTCAAATGAGGCGTTGTCGGCGATAATTCATAAGGATAATAAGTCATTGCCCGCTATGTATACCGCTGTTGCCGATTTTTTAAGCACCAGCGAAGAAGGTCAACGTCTTTTAAACGAAATTTCCGATACAATAAAGGAACGAAACAACCTGCCCATCGCAAGCCCCGACCGAAAACCCATGACAAACATACCCCGTTTCGACAATATCCTAAACTATATGAAGCTACGTGCCGAAGCCCAAGGCATACAATTTGAATTTGCACCCTGCGGCCAAATAACAGCAAAGCCCGGCATTGAAACCTTGCTCGCGGATTTAATCGAAAACGCAATAATAGCAGTCACCCACAGCACAAATAAAAAAATATCAGTAACAATGGGCGAAGTAAGCGGCCACCTTCAAATAGTAATCCGCGACAGCGGCGTAAATTTTAAAGACGAAACCCTAACAGCACTTGGCACTAAAAAAACCACAACCTATGCAAACACAGGCGGAAGCGGAATAGGCTATATAACAATTTTTGAAATTCTAAACGAAGCAAAGGCAAGCCTTACCATATCCGAGCAAGTGCAGGAAGCTCCCTTTACGAAAGCAATAACTGTTTGCTTTGACGAGCAGTCGGAGTTTGTTGTATTGCGTGGATAATTTCAAATAAAATCATAAACTTTGCATTTTTTACAAAGCTTGGTTATAATCTATATAGATGGGGCGAATAAATTCGCCGTACATAACTAATAGGGGGCAAAAAATGAAACGCCTACAGCTACGAGCAAGACTTCCAAAGCTAACAAAACGCAAGGTAAAGCTGCCCTCACTGCGCAGAAAGCGCAAGCCAAAGCAACCTAAGTACAAGCAGCAAATCTGGGTATACAACGACGGCAAGCTTGAGCAGGAGCGTATATGTCCGGAGCGGCTAATGCGTCTTATTTACGAAAACCCCGTCGGCGGGGCTTCTTTGCTTTGGCTGGTAAAGCGCAAGGCGATTAGTCGTTTGTACGGGCTGTACTGCCGCACGCCGCTTTCGGCTAAGGGGATACCGCAGTTTATCGAGAAGTACGGCGTGGACATGACGGGTTGCCATGGTACGTACAAAAACTTCGCACAGTTTTTTGCGCGGGAAAAAACCGATGTAGTTTTCCCTAACGCGCCTTCTGTGCTGGGGTCGCCCTGTGAGGGGCTTGTTTCTGTTTTCCCCGATATCAAGCCGGAGCAGATTATCGCGGCAAAGGGGTCTCATTTTTCGCTAACGGAGCTTTTTGCGGACGCGAAGCTTGCGGAGGAATACAAAGGCGGCACAATGGTAAGCATAAGACTTACCCCCGCAAACTATCACAGAATGCATTTTTTTGACGCGGGTGTGGTGGAAAGCACGCGCATGATAAAAGGCGACCTGTACTCGGTAAGCCCGCTCGCGCTAAAACGCGTAATGCGCCTGTACTGCCGAAACAAACGCGCCCTCATTAAATTTAACACAGAAAACTTTGGAGACGTTGTGCTGGTAGAAGTAGGCGCGACCTTTGTGGGCAGCATAGTCCACTGCTTTAAAGAAGGCCAACGCGTGGAGCGCGGCGACGTAGCCAGCTACTTTAAGCCCGGCGGCTCGCTTGTGCTTATGTTCTTAAAGAAAGACGCGTTTACGCCAAATGCGGACTTAATGATTCACACAGCCGACGGAATCGAAACAAAAATCCCCATAGGTGAAACACTTGGTGGAGGAGCGCAAATTGAAGCCTAACCTTTTTGTAAGACTTTTTCCTGCATTAAAGCATTTAAATATTCCTAACGCGCTTACTACGCTTGGGCTGGTTTTTGGCATATTTGCCTGTTATTTTTTAACCCAGCGCGACCTGCGGATGGCGGTTATTTTTTTGTTTTTTGCCGGCGTGATGGATGCGGTGGACGGCTATGTAGCCGCCAAGCTCGACCAGCAGACCGAGTTTGGGCAGTATGTAGATACTCTTGTGGACTTTTTTACATGCGGAATAGTCCCCATCTGGATGGTCTTTGACCTTTTGGTGGGTGACGCGATTTTTGATAATGTACTTATCGTGCTTGCTCTTATTTTTTATTGTATGTGCGCCCTGTGGCGGCTGGCTTATTATAATATTATCGAGGCGGACAAATCCTTTACGGGCTTGCCCGTGCCCGGCTCTATGATGGTGGTTACAATGGGTGTCTGGTGCGTGGTTAAGCTCGGCTTTCCCATGTGGGTAGCCGCCGTTACGTTTTTTGTTATCGGCATACTTATGGTATCCGGCATTGTGCTTAAAAAATACGGCTGGTGGCAAAAAATAATGAGCGTACTTGGCCTTATTTTTGTTCTGCTGGTAATTTTTACGTAGCGTAATCGAATAACATCCCATCTGCAACCTTGGCGGCCTCTGTGCCGCCTTTTATTATGCGCAAAATCTCCAACGCAAACTCAATAGACGTCGCGGGGCCTTTTGATGTGGTTATGTTTTCGTCCGTCACTGTTGTGGCTTCGCTTATGTTAGCGGCGTCCAGTTGGTTTTCCATCGTGGGGTAGCATACGGCGGTTTTGTCGGTTAGTATTCCAAGCTCGCCCAAAACCGTGGGCGCGGCGCATATTGCGGCTATTCTGCCGCCGTCCTTGTGGTGCAGCCGCAATAGCTCCAACAAAAGCTCGTGTTGCTTTAGCTTCATAAAGCCCGGGCCACCGGGTAAAATAAGTACAGAGCCGTGAGTGTCTTTTGCTTGGTCCAGGATTTTATCCGCAACAATTGTGATGTAATGCTTTCCCATAACCTCGTGCTTGCCCGTTAGCGACACGCTTACGACTTTTACACCGCCGCGCCGCAAAACATCCATCACCGATACCGCTTCTATTTCTTCAAAACCGTCTGTTAAAAATACTACTGCTTCATATTCATCATACATATTTTTCTCCTCCAATTTACACAAAATTTATTGTAACCAGCATACACTTTATGGTACATTATTACAAGAACAAATACTTAGAAAAAGGTGGGCTATTTATGAAAATGCGCATGGATTACAACAACATGCTAAGCGACAGAATCGGAAAAGACGGTATCACAAAGGAGCAATTCGAAAAAGCGGCAGGTAAAATCGAAAAGGCCAACAAAGCCATGGTAGAAAAGCGCAAAGCAGGTAAAATGGCATGGCGCGACCTACCCTACAACCAAGAAGCCGTAGTAAAAGACATCCTAGACTACGTAAAAAAAATGAAAGACGATATCGACGCATTTGTTGTACTCGGCATTGGCGGAAGCGCGCTTGGGCCGATGGCGGTGCAGCAAGCGTTAAACCACCCATTTTACAACGAGCTGCCACGAGACAAACGAGGCGGTTTTCCAAAATTGTATGTACTGGACAACGTAGACCCGGAGCGGCTTGTGTATTTCTTCCAAACCGTGGACCCCACACGTTGTCTTTTTAATGTAATCTCCAAATCCGGCAGCACCTCCGAGACCATGAGCCAATTTATGATTATCCAAAAGCTGCTGGAAGAAAAAATGGGCAAAGAAGCCTCCAAAAAGCAAATAGTATGCACCACCGACGCCGTTAACGGAAATCTGATTACAATTGCAAAGGCTGAGGGATATAAGTATTTTATAATACCGTCGGCTGTGGGCGGTCGTTTTTCCGAGCTTACACCTGTTGGGCTTTTGCCGGCGGCTTTCTGCGGGCTGGATATTAAGGGATTGCTTGTGGGCGCGGCGCAAATGGACGAGGCTTGCAAGGTTGACGATATTAACAAAAACCCCGCGCATATGTACGCACTTTTACAATATCTAAGCCTGCAAATGGGCAAAAATATCTCCGTAGTAATGCCCTATGCCGATTCTCTAAAATTTATCTCCGACTGGTACGCACAGCTTTGGGCAGAATCCCTCGGCAAAGCCGTAGACCTCGACGGCAAAACCGTAAACGTAGGCCAAACCCCCGTAAAAGCACTGGGCGTAACCGACCAGCACTCACAGGTTCAGCTTTACGCAGAAGGCCCCTTTGACAAAAACATCGTATTCCTCGGCGTGGACGAGTACCGCGAAACAATTACCATTCCAAAAACATACGGCGATATGCCGAGCCTCGGATTCCTTGGCGGGGTGACGCATAACCAACTAATCAAAACCGAGCAGGACGCAACAGAATACGCAATAACAAAAGCAGGCCGCCAAAACATGACAATCACCCTGCCAAAAGTAACCGCACACACCCTTGGCCAGCTACTCTACTTCTTCGAAGTAGCCACAGCCTACGCAGGAGAACTGCTAAACATAGACGCCTTCGACCAACCCGGCGTAGAAGAAGGAAAGAACGCAACCTACGCAATGTTTGGCCGCCCGGGCTACGAAGAGAAAAAAGCAGAACTCGACGCCGCCCCCGCCAAGGATAAGAAATATGTAATTTAAATCTAAAACATGTTGCACAATTCGGTAAGCTGTAGCAGGGTAAAAACCGCTACAGCTTACCGGATTTTTGCATATGAAAGGGTATGTATAATGGGACTTTTTACGCCTGCATGGAAAAAAGAATATGTTTTAAGAGCTAATAACATGAGTAATTTTTTGGGTGACATGATTTTTAGTTTGGGTAGTATTATTAATAACATGGGAGATAACAAAGCAGTAAAAGAAGTTAACGCGATGACCTGCCAATCTGAGCTTGCCCAAGTAGCCCTTGAATCACCAAGGTATATAGCTAGGTATACAGCGATTGAAAGACTGACCAACCAATCTTTGTTGCATGATATTGCGCTAAGGTTAGATTTTAAGATGAAAACAAATCAACTTCGTCTCCAAGCGGCAAGAAAGTTAACTGACCAATCTCTTGCAAATCCTATAATTCGGGAAATCGAGGTGAACACAAGGGATGCACACAAACAGCGGAGAGCTAGGGAGATTGCGGAACTATCAAGGCTCACAAGAAAACATAGCGAATCATTCATTAAAGATGTTCACTTAACCCCTTCGGGTTCTATTTCGTGTCCAAAATGCGGAACGGGAGTAAATCATAATAGTAGTGTATCATTACAACTTAGGGAAAATGGGTATTACTGTAATCAATGCGGTACGCATGGTAAAATTATTAAAAGCTAAAAACCATACACATGGTAAAAACTGGGTAGATGTTTTTGGATTAAGCTTGCGAACTCATATTTTTACTAGGCTCGCGGGCTTTTTCATGCAATTGGAAAAATATGGGTAGATGTTTTGGATAAAACCGCTCCAGCCCGCATAAACACAGCATTGTTGCCGAGAGAACTGTCCCATCCGCAAAAATCTCCTAAGCGTCAGCGTAGTTTTCCAAAGGCTCAGCAGCAGCGGATTTGATTGAATCCACCATACCCGGTATAGCCGCCAGATAATCGGTGTCATTATCAAAAAGACCTAATTAAACTTTTGATATTCCATAAAATCTTGAATTTTTTCGACAATGCCATCCGGCAAAGTGTTTATTTGCGAAATTGCATATTCACGGCTACTCATATCAACATCGCTCCCTTTGGGGCAATTCTATTTCACCCCATAATCCGCGCCAACGATTTGCCCGTTTTGTGTATAAACGTGCGAATTTTATAGTCACTTAATTTGAAAGCAGTCCATTAAAGCGTCGTCAAAATCCTAGAACATGAAAAGAACGCTTTTGAGTTTTTGCTTGAGCCACGCCCAAGACTTCTCAATCGGATTGAGGTCGGGAGAATATGGAGGAAGAAAAATCACCTCGCAAAAATCTTCACCCATGAGAAAGCCTGTGCGCATGGCATTACCGGATGTTAGTGCGCCACGGACGGCATAGTCCTCTTGTTTGCCTTTTTGCACTTCAAGGGCGATGTTGATTGCTTCGCCCCAACGAAGAAAGTCACCAATCATGCCGCGCCCAAGGGCATCAAAGAGGGATATATTTTGGACTACGGTTTTTTGTACTTGAGAGATGGGGGCAAGGGTGTGTATTTTCCGTGCGGCATCTGCAAGCCTCTCATGGTATATTTGTTCGTTGTTTTCAATATTGAGCTTCCGGAGCGGCGAAACAGAAAACTAAAATGAAGTTTGATATGATAACATAAGCTTACGGCAATATCGGTAAAAACCCCGCGGTTTGAAGAATTTCGCATACATGGTAGCAAAAGTTTTCGATATGGGTGGTGTTTTGGGTTTTGCTTGGGGTAAAGGGAGCGAGCCCTCTTTCACGAATGAATATTGCAAAGGTTTCTGATTCTGCGGCGGCCTGTATTTGGGATTCTATTACGTTTAAGCTGTTTTGCGGGGTGTTAGCGGGGATGAAAATGCCGTAAAATTCGCCAAAGGGCAAAAGATTGGCAGACGGTATGCTTATTTCCCTGTCCCCGTCCCATATGGCAAAGTCCGATTCGGTGAACGCCGCAAGGGCGCGAATTTCGCCGGAGCGCAGGGCATGGGTTATTTCGGTTGAGGTCAAAATGGCAAAATCGGCGTCGCCGTTCAGCAGGGCGTTTATAGCGGGACTGCTCCCTGCATGGGAAATATGTTCAAATTCGAAGTCGGTTTTTGTGCGGAACAGCTCGGCGGCGGTAAAGCTGATTGTGCCGAATCCGCTGTTGGCGCAGCGCAACGCGCCGGGGGATTGGCGGAGCGCGGCGGTTAGGTCATCGAGGGTTGCAAAGGATGAATCCGTCGCCACGACGACGATAGCCGGGGCAAAGGCGCATAGCCAGCCCGTCCAGTTTTGGCGGGGGCTTTCGGCAAAGCCCATTGCCTCGGCGGTTACGAAAGCGGATAGGCTTGTGGATAGTATGTTTTCGCCGTCACGCGCCGCCGCGTATACGGCATTTAGCCCCCTTGCACCGTTTGCGCCGGGTATGTTTTGTATGGTTAGCTGTGCTTCCATGCCCGGGGCAAGTGCGCGTATCATGTCGTCGGCTGTGCTGTGCGGATTCCACGCAACCGTTGCGATAAGATGGCTTGGAACATCGCGTCCGTCTCGAAGAATAAAAAATAATACCGCCGAAACCACGGCAACGGCGGCAATTATTAAAACTAAAGTCAGACGTTTACGCTCGGGGTTCATCGGAATCCTCTTTGCGGGTTTTTAGCTCTGCCAGCAAATCATTTATTGCGGTTTTTACAGGGGCAAATTCTCCGATGTATTCCTTTTCCGCGACTACATCAAGGTCGCCCTTTGCCACTCGCCCAAGCACATGGGCAATTTCGTTTACATAGGCTTTTATTGCGTCGTTGGTGCGGTTGCAGGCATTTATTACCGATTCAAAACGTCCTTCGTAATTTCCGGGAAGGGCCGTAAAATTGCCCATAGCCATGTTCATTACATTATGTTCGATGTCCGCAAGGGGCTTTTCAACGGACACCACCATATCGTTCATTGCGCGGGCAAGGTCTGCCCAGTTTCCTTTAAATCCGGATTCGTTCGCCAGCATACTGAAATATCCCATACCGGCGTATTTTGCAAGGCTCTCAAATTCCAAAATGGCATCCTTGAAATTTTGGCGAAGCGACCCGAATGCATCGTTTGCCCAAGCCCAGTCGCCCTCATATGTTTGCAGTTCTACATCGAAGTTACCTTCGCCAAAGTTTTTCATTACATTTATCAGCTCAACGGTTGTTTTTACGCGCTCCAGTTCTGCCATTTCCAGTTTAACCGTTTCTGTGATGTCGGTGATGATTAGTATGTTACGCAAAAGTTTTTCGCCGTCCAAAACAGGCGTAACTGCCGCCTGGTAATAATTTTCGCCCAAAATAAACCGGATGGGCGGGCTGTTTTGGTCAAATTCCGTAAGCTCCCAAGGCCAGCCCTCGATGTTGGCAAGGGGAGAATATTTTTTCGTATTTGCCGCGGCAGGAAAGAGGATATTTGCGGCGTTGTTGCTCCCTATGAAATTTCGCTCGTTATCTGCAAGAAAAATGGCTTCTTTTACAGACGAAAAAACAACGTCTGCCGTTTTTGCATCGGTAAATCGTCCCAGTTTCACCAGGCGCAGCAGGCGCAACAAGCGGAGCGCACGCAATATTGTCGTGTTTAGCGGGAAGAACGGCAAATAGAATGGCAACACCGCAAGAATATCAACAATCGCCATGGGAGAGCGTACATATTTAAAAACTGCCGCCCCCGTACTAACCTTTGGGTATAAAAGGTTTGCCGTCCAAATACGCATTAGATATTCCACCGTAAACGCACCTACGGCTACTGCTTCTGCAATAAAAAACACAGAATAATAAGCCTCCGGGATGTCAAACACAAGCTCCGCGATAACCATAACAATGTTTACGATGATTAAAATCGAAATAGCCGTGCTGAATATCCGGTTTGCGGGACTGCGCTGTCCGTCATCGCGGATTAGATTAAATACTTTTTGCTTGATACTCATTTTAAAGCCTCCTTGGTTTTTTTAGATGTCTGTGTCTTGCTCGGGGGTATCATCGGGGGTCGGGTCGTATTTGTCGTAATCTACATACCCACCGGGTTCTTCGTTACTTTCGAGCTCTTCTTCCGGCTCTAAGTCGTCATCTTCTTCCGATTTTTTGTCGACTTCGTCCTCTTCGTCATATTTATCCTCGTCCTCCTCTTCTTCGTCATATTCGTCCTCATCCTCTTCTTCGTCCTCCTCATAGTATTCCTCTTCCGGTGGCAAGCCGGGGACGATTGGAGGAAGTGGGTAGGCAGGGACATCATCGGGGATATATGGGACATATATTGCAATCAGGTTAAGGGTTTGCAGGCTTGCGCCTTCTTGTATCACAAAACTGAATTGTGCATGGTGGCTGATTATTTCGCCGTAGCCGTTTTCCCAGTGGGAGAATACCTGTTCCGGGTATGGCAGAGCGGCAACGCTTACGGTTTCGCCTACATTAAACTCCCTTACCGTTTCGTAGTATGGCAGTATGAAGGTCAGGTTTGCGTCCAAGTTGTCGGTTACGGTTACGATAAGCGGGGCGGCTACGGGTTCTTCCGGAGTATATATTGCTGTAAGGTATAGCATGGAGTATGTCATGTCGGTATTGATGGTGATGGTATGGCTTTCTTCGGTGCTGATTATATCGCCGTAACCGTCTTGCCAGTGGGTGAAACTGTAGCCCGGGGCGGGCAGGGCAACTATGGTGACAGTTTCGCCTATTTGGAAGAAGCCTGCTGTTTCCCCATCCGGTACTATTACGGCAAAGCCGCCGCCGAGGTTGTCGGAGAGGGTGAGGAAGAAGAAAAGGTCAAGGATTAGTGCGGACAGCGGCGCGGGCGAAAGCATGGGCGCGGGGATTTGGGGATTGGCTGTTAATGTGGGGAGTGCGCCCGGGTTTATTGTCCATCCGGCCCATGAGCTGACGATGTTATTAACGGCGGCGATAATGTCGGGGTAAGACAAGTCAATCCCTGCGTTGTTGCCGGGTACCGATGTGTGCGGGTTGTTTTCTGTAAACAGAAGCATATCCGGGCGGGCGTAGTTGTTTGCGCCAAAGCCGCTTCCGCCGGTTACGGTACCTCCTACTCGGTTAACTCGGTGAATTTGCCCTTCGGGTTGCCCGACGGGTTGGCTAATGCTGACAGAGGGGTTGAGTGCGATATTATTAATCATGTTTGCCGTACCGCCCGGCATACGTCCGATAATACCGCCGGCATCGCTTGCGCCAGTAACTTCCCCGGTGGCAAAGTTGTGTGCAATAGTGCCGCCGCTGCGCCGCCCTATCAGGCCGCCCACATTGATGCCGCGGCCGGTTACATTTCCTGTGGCGTAGCTGTGTTCTACATTCGGCCCGGTATTATTACCAACCAAGCCGCCGACGTTTTCGTTGCCGCTTACATTTCCTGTGGCAAAACTGCGGTATACCCGTCCTCCCGGCGCATAGCCCACTAAGCCGCCTGCGGTGGAGCCCGATGCTGTAACATTTCCGGTGGCGTGGCTGTAGGTTATTTCTACACTGCTTCGCCCTACCAAGCCGCCTGCGTTGTTGCCCGATGTTGTAACAACATTCCCGGTGGCAAAACTTCCCGTGACAGAGCCGCCCCCGTCAAAGAAACCAACCAATCCGCCGCCATCCATAGTTGCCCTAACATCGCCGCGTGCAGAGGAATTAATAATCGTAGGCCGCGCCCTGCCCACCAAGCCGCCGCTGGAATTGGCTCCGGTAATTTGCACATCGGCGTGTACATTTTCTATGGTGAAGGCGATATCCGTTCCGCCGCGTCCTACCAAGCCGCCGGTGTGGTTTCCTCCTGTTACCGTACCCGCCACGTTAAAGTTGCGTAACACGGTGCCGGAATTTACGGCGCGGAACATACCGATGTCTGCTGTGCCGGGGCGGTTGATATTAAGGGTAATTGTGTGATTGCCGCCCCCCGGCGCGGGCGCGCCGTCAAATGTACCGCGGAAATGCCCTCCTGTAATCATCCAATTATCCGGGGCGATAATGTCATTTTCCAAGCGGAAATAGTGGGGTACGGTGAAAGCAGGATTTCCCGTGTACCACAAATGGGGTGAACTGCTCATCCATACCAAATTCGCCGGCGTGGAGAGCAAAAACGGCGAAGCCTCGCTTCCGTCACCGGGTGGCCTGGGTATAACTACGGCTGTTCCCGCAGGGCGGAATACGGGCGGGGAGTTTTGCATATTGCCGGCCAGCCTCGGCAGGTAGCCGGGGGTTATTGTCCAGAACGCTCCCCAGCCGGAAACACGGGCATTTACGGCGGCAATCATTTCCGCATCGGTTGCGTCGGCAGTGCCCAGTGGATAACCTGCATGACCGCCGGGGGCAACAAGCTGCGAAACGCCGTCTACATACACTGCCATATCTGCGCGGGCGTGGTTGTTTGCGCCAAAGCCGGTTCCGGATACGATACCTCCCAGCCGGTTAACATGCCCGCCGGGTTCGCTAATGCTGACAGAGGGGTTGAGGGCGATATTATTGCTAATGTTTCCCGTACCTGCCACACGTCCGATAATACCGCCGGCATAGTTTTCGGCAGTAACTTCTCCTGTAGCAAAGTTGTGTGCAATAATGCCGCCGCCGTTGCGCCGCCCTACTAAGCCGCCCACATTGTGGATGCCGATTACATTTCCTGTGGCGTAACTGTGTTCTACATTCGGCGCGCCAATACTACCAACCAAGCCGCCGACATGTGTGTTGCCGGTTACATCTCCTGTGGCAAAACTGCGGTTTATCCGCCCGCCCCGTCCATAGCCTACTAAACCGCCGGCATCGTAGGTGACGCCAGTTACATTTCCGGTGGCGTGGCTGTGGTCTATGCTTGTTTGGTATTGGAGACGTCCTACCAAGCCGCCTACGCCGCCGCGGCCGCTTACATTTCCTGTGGCAAAACTGCGGTATATCGGCCCTCCCGGCGCAAAGCCCACTAAACCGCCGATACTTATGCCGTCTCCGGTTACATTTCCGGTGGCGTGGCTGTTGGTTATATTTCCATGGCTGGTTCCCACCAAGCCGCCTGCGTCGTTGACCGTTGTTGTAACATCCCCGGTGGCAAAGCTGTCGGTGACAGAACCACCCGCCACAAAGAAACCAACCAAGCCGCCGCCAACTGCATTTGCCCTAACATTGCCGTGTGCAGAGGAGCCGGTAATCGCGGGCCGTCCCCTGCCAACCAAGCCGCCGACATCGTTGTTGCCGGTAACTTGCACATAGGAGCGTACATTTTCTATGGTGAAGGGATTCGCTCTGCCGTATCCTACCAGGCCGCCTGTTCGGTTTGCTCCTCTTATCGTACCCGCCACGTTAAAGTTGCGGAACACAGCACCGGCACCGGCGGAGGCAAACAGCCCGACATCATTGTGGGTGCGGTTTATATTAACGGTAATTGTGTAGTTGCCGCCTCCCGCCGCGGGCGCGCCTTCAAATGTGCCGCTGAAAGGCATCGGCCCTGCGTTAAGTATCAAATTATCCGGCGCGATAATGTCATTTACCAAGCGGAAATAGTGAGGGCCGGTGAAAGCAGGATTTGCCGCGTACAACAAATGGGGTGAATGATTCATCCATGTCAAATGCTCCGGATCGGAGATTATAAACGGTGAATTCTCGCTTCCGTCACCGTCCGGCGGGTTCAAAACTACGGGTGTTCCCGTTGCGGTGCGGAATACGGGCGGGGTGTCCTGCATATTGTGGGTTAGCCTCGGCAGTTCGCCGGGGGTTATTGTCCAGTTCGCTCCCCAGCCGGAAACAAAGGCATTAACGGTGGCAATCATTTCCGGGTCGGTTGCGGAGGCAGTGCCTATTGAATAACCTGCATGACTGCCGGGGAGAACAAACTGCGGAACACCGTCTATATATACTACCATGTCGGCGCGGGCGTGGTTGTTTGAGCCGGCAGACCCCCTGTTGCTTATGCGGTTGGCTTCCCCGGCAGGGTTTGTTGCACTTACGGAAGGGCTGAGGGCAATATGGCTGCCGAAGGCAGCTACAGCACCTGTGCTTCTTTCGCCAAGAATACCGCCGCCCATGTTTGCGGCGGTAACATTACCCGTGGCAAAGAGATTGGTGATTCCCCCTCCGCCATGGAAACCAATTGCGCCGCCTACTCGATTGTTACCCGTTACATTGCCCGTGGCATAGCTGTGGTTTAATACATTGCTGATGTTACCAATCAAGCCGCCTACATAGTTGTTGCCGGTTACATCTCCCGTGGCAAAGCTGACGGTTATGGAGCCACTACCGCCTACCAAGCCGCCAACGGTGTTGTTGCCGGTTACATTTCCCGTGGCGAAACTGCGTGTAATTGCGGCTCCTCCTTGCCCTACCAAGCCGCCGACATTGTTGCCGGTGCTTGAAACATCGCCGGTGGCAAAGCTGTAAGAAATGTTTCCGCCGCCTTGAGCAAATCCTATCAAGCCCCCTACGCGGTTGCCCGTGCCTTGCACTCGCCCGGTGGCGGAGCTGCGTGTAATTACCGCCCTGTTGTCGCCCACCAAGCCGCCTACCTGTGTGCCGCCCGTTACATCTACGGAGGAATGGACATTTGTAATGGTCGCGCCTTGGTACGGTGGAACAAAGCCCACTACGCCGCCGACGGTCGTAGCACCGCCTATTACCGTACCCGCCACGTTAAAATCGCGCAAAGTACCGTGAAGCACACGGAATAATCCCACATTGTTTCCGGCGTTGGTTTGGTTGATATCCACGGTGATGGTGTACAAGCCGCCGTTCGGTGCAACCTCGCCCTCAAAAATCCCGGAGAAGGGACGGTTTGGCCCCACCGTGCCAATCATCAAATCAGCCGGCGCGGTGATGTCTGCCACCAGGCGGAAGGTGTGTTCCTCTGTAAAGTCGGGGTGTCCCGTGTACCATAGGTGCGGGGAGTCCGCCACCCATTGTAACTGTGACGCATTGGAAATTAAGAAAGCGTCAGTTTCCGTACCGGTGCCGTGTGGTGCGGCGGTTACGGTAACATCATAGATTACGGGGCTTATGTGATTAGGGTCGCTGTGGGTAAATACCGCCGCAAATCCGGATGTTTCATGTACGGTTTGCGTTCCGTCTTGCCATGCCCAAGAGCCGGGTATGAGCGAACCGGTTGCGCCGCGTACTTCCCCGCCGCTTAAAATTGAGTCGGCGAGTACACTGCCTGTTAAAATTTCAGAAGTTGTTGGCGGGGTTATTGCGGTTATTGTTGCTTGGCCTACCGTAAGGGATGTATTGTCGGTTACGATTGCGGCTATATCGTAGTTTTGCAGGGTAAAGGCGTCCGGGGTGAATGTAATGCCGGGGCTGTGGGTACCCACGGCTAATACTGAAGCCGGGTCGGCCCAAGCAAAGGTGCCGTATGCCAAGTTGCCCGCCGTGCCTACTACCGCTCCGCCTGAAAGGGGTGACTCCGAAAGCGGTTGCCCATAGATGATGGACTGCGCTGTCGGCCATGTGATTGTGGGCGGGTTGGCGCGGTTTACCGTTAGTTGCACGGTATTGGTTACCGTTGTCATGCCATAGTTTTCAATGGCGTTTTGGTTGGGGGTAAAGATAACAACAAACCCGCTGTTCGCAACGGTTGGCATAGTACCGGGAGCTTGCCACGCAAAACTACCATACGATGCGGAGCCGCCCACAAGCGGAATGCCGCTTAGGTATTGGGTACTGTCGAAGGTGACCGGGATTGTTGTCGGCCATACAAGCACAGACGGTACTCCTGTGATGATTGCGCCGGTCAGCCCGGTGGGTTGCGTAATCACATAGTTCGCCGGGTTTGCCGGGTTTAACGCACCCGGCGTCATGCCAAAGTTGCCGGTAAAGCTTACGTCAATATTAGTGCCAACGGTGCCTTGTGCGAAAGTTCCCACAACCGCAGAATAAGATACAGTCGCCGTTTCGCCGCCCTGTAAGCCGTCAAAATTTAACGCGCCCCAATTGACTACGGCGGTGACGCCGCCATCAAATTGCCTGATTATATTCCAACCCACAATCGTAAGGGGCGCGGGCGCAATGGTAAAATCACCGAATGCTGCGCCGGTGTAGTTGCCTATGCCCGTTACGGTCACGGTAGCGGTATCAACTCCCGCGTTGATGTTGTTTGTGTGGGATATTTCAAAATCCGTGCCATACACAAGGGTTACACCGTTTAACTGCACATTAGGCGTAGGCGTGTGCGCCGACGCGGTGTACACAAACGCGCCCGGTATGGTTACATTCGCGCCGAACAAATTTCGTGGCGCGATGGTAAAGCTGCCGGTTGCCGTGCCAAAATAATTGCTGCTTGTGGCGGTT
>WQRQ01000031.1 GCA_009786685.1 Defluviitaleaceae bacterium | reverse complement strand
CATAGTCGGCGTCGCCTGTTACGGTAGTCCAGCCAAGCATAAACAGGTCTGCTTCTCCTGCGCCTGTTCTGTCAAGGTAAACGCTCCATTCAACAAGCTCCAGGTTTAGTGTTATGCCGATAGCGGCAAGGTAGCTTTGTACGATTTCGCCTGTGGTTGCACGGGCAGAGTTACCCTCGTTAGACCAGAAATTAAGTGTAAGTCCATCACCATAGCCTGCTTCTTCAAGCAAAGCGCGGGCGGCTTCGGGGTCGAAGGGAAGTGCTTGCAGCACGCCGGAGGCACTGTGCGCTACGTTTGGACCTACAGGCCCTACAGCCGGTACACCAAGGCCTTCGTACGCGCCGAGGATAATGCTTTCTGTGTTGATTGCTTTTGTGATAGCGCGGCGTACACGTACATCTGCAAGAGGGCCTTCTTTAGAGGTCATGCCGATGTAGTCAATGCCTACGCCTTCAAATCTGATAAGCTCAAGGTTGGGGTCCATGTTAATTGCAGAAACGTCAATGGGAGAAGCTTGGATTACGTGAGCTTCACCTGTTTGCAGCATAAGAAAACGTGTAACAGCGTCGGGGATAACCGAAAGTCTCATAGAATCCAATGCGGGACGTACGCCCCAGTAGTCTTCGTTACGCACAAAGCGTGTGTAGTCGCCGGAAACCTGTCTGTCAAAACGGAAAGGCCCTGTGCCCTGCGGATTAAATGTTACAAGCTGCGGGTTAGAGAACGTAAGACCACGGCCGTCTGCATAAGCAAGAAGCTCTTCCTGCCAAGAGTTAAGCTCGGCGCGTGGAAGAGGGCCGTCTTCGCCATAACCCTCTGCAAGACGGAAATGTACTTCTTCTGCCATTGCTTGGCGAGAAATAGCAAAGCCTACCTGGTGCGTAAGGTGGTTGATAAGCGGTGCAAACGGGAACTCTGTTCTAATTTGAAGTGTATATTCGTCTACGGTGATAACTTCTTCAACCATTTCAAGGATGAAACGGCCGGGAGCGGCTTCTCTCATGTCCAGCAGACGCTCAAGGCTGATACGCATTGCGTCGGCGTTAAAATATGAGCCGTCATGGAAATATACGCCTGTCCTAAGGTCAAATTCCCAAGTAACGCTGTCATTTTGACGCCAAGCGGTTGCAAGCAACGGGCTAACCGTTACAGATGGGTATGGCTCAAAGCGAGCTAAGCCCTCAAATAGCTGGTGTGTTGCGTCACTTGTTGCACTGTCGTTTTGTCTGATGGGGTCGAGGTGCGGTGGCTGTGACAGCATTGCATATACCAGCTCGCCGCCTTCTACTGCGGGTACTGCAGGGGCGTCGTTTGTTGTCCCCGGTGTAGTGGCTGCTGCGCCGCCGTCTTGTGCGGGTGGTGTAACTCCGCCGCCGTCTGCGGCTGCGCCGTCGCCGTCATTATTACCCGCACATGCAGTTATTACCAATACAAATGCCAGTAATGTTATTACCAATGCTAATCTTCGTTTAAACATGATTGCCTCCTTGTTTTTTAATTTGTTAACGATAGATTTTGGTTCGAGATTATACGCCAATTAGCAAAAATGTCAAATTTTTCATTTGTCAAGGGGGTAAGCCATAAAAATGAAATTTTAGATATATGACATATTTAGGGCGATTTTTTGCTGCATTTTTAGTAATTTAACCTTCGCAAAAGTCGCCCAGGTTGATATTGCGAACAAATATGCACAATAATCACCAGAAAAATCTCTTATTTGTTGTGAGTATATACATTTTACCCAAACAAGGCCACTGCGCAAAACATATACAAATTTGCTTCTTCATTATTTATTTGTTATCATGGCGATTGGTTTACATATTTTAATTGCGGGAGCTGAAACAAATGAGTGTAGGCACAAAACGCAAGCTCAAGAAGATTTTCAAGAACAGGCAGCTTACCTTGGGAGGCGTAATCGTTATATTATTCATTCTTGTAGCCTTTTTTGCACCGTTTATCGCACCCTTTGACCCTCTGGAGCAGTCTATGCCGCGCCGCCTGCAAGCTCCTTCTTCCGAGCATATCATGGGTACGGATAATTTAGGCCGTGACGTTTTCAGCCGCATTGTATTCGGTACGCGTGTATCCCTTGTTGTGGGTGTGGCCTCTACGCTTATGGGCGGCATCGTCGGCGTGTTCTTTGGTATTATTGCGGGATATTACGGTAAGGCCGTTGACACTGTTATCATGCGTGTGATGGACATACTCTTGGCCTTCCCCGGTATTTTGCTTGCGCTTGGTATTGTGGCAGTCCTTGGCTCGGGTACGGAAATTGTAATCGTAGCAGTTGCGGTTTGGGCTGTGCCTACCTTTGCGCGGATTGTGCGCGGCTCTACCTTGGCAGTAAAAAAATTGGAATATATCGACGCTATACGTGCGGTGGGTGCAAGTGATTTTAGGATTATATTTTTACATATCCTTCCTAATGTGTTGTCACCGATTATTGTACAAGCCACTCTTAATGTAGGCAGTGCTATAGTTGCCGCCGCCGTTTTGTCCTTCCTGGGGGTAGGCACACAAGCCCCGACGCCCGAGTGGGGCTCTATGGTAAACGCAGGTCGTCAATTTATGATGGAAAATTCTTACCTTGTATTTTTCCCGGGTCTTATGATATTCCTTTTGGTTGTAGGCATTAATCTTTTCGGCGATGGTCTGCGTGACCATTTAGAGCCTAAGAAATCTAAATAGGGGGGTGTGCGCATATGCTTATTTTTATAGTTAGAAGATTGCTCCAGACGATACCTGTTTTGCTGGGGGTAAGCCTTGTTGTGTTTCTTATGATTCACTTGATGCCCGGCTGTCCTGCGCGGGCAATGGCAGGCGAAGCCGCAGACCCGGCACAAATAGAAATAATGCGGGAACAAATGGGGCTTAACGACCCTGTTTTAGTGCAATATTTCCGTTTTATAAGCAGAGCATTAACCGGCGACCTTGGGACTTCTGTGGTAAGCGGTCGCTCTGTTGTTGATGAAATTTTTGAGGCCCGTTTTGCCATTACCTTTCACCTTGCGATTTTGGGTACGCTTACTGCCGTGGTTTTGGGGCTGATTATCGGCATTGTTTCCGCCACGATGAAGGACTCGTTTTTGGATGTTCTCTTAATGCTTGTTGCGTTATTTGGGCTTTCTATACCAAACTTTTGGCTGGCGATTCTTCTTATTATAGAATTTTCCGTTAACCGAGGGCTGCTGCCCATTGTTGGCTGGGGAGAGCTTAACCAGATGATTTTACCCACCCTTACGCTGGGTATAAGCGGCGCGGCCATCATCGCTCGTATGACACGCGCAAATTTGTTGGATGTTTTAAGCCAAGATTACATCCGCACCGCCCGCGCAAAAGGCGCAGGGGAACTAATTGTTATTTACAAGCACGCCCTGCGCAACGCGCTTATCCCCGTTATCACGGTGGTAGGGCTTCAATTTGGCGGCTTGCTGACGGGGGCCATTATTACGGAAACCGTTTTTGCCATAAACGGTATGGGTCGTCTCATAATGCAGTCCATCACCCAGCGTGACGTAATTATGATACAGGGGACTGTGCTTGTTGTTTCGATATTGTTTGTGGCGGTAAACGCCATAGTTGATATTACCTACAGGCTTGTAAACAAGCGTGTAGACTTAAACTAGGGGGCGCGAGATGGAAAAAGATAAAGATATTGTGCTGCAAGTAGAAAACCTGCAAACCTCCTTTTTCACCGAGGACGGAGAGCTTAAAGCGGTTAACGACGTAAGCTTTTCGATAGAAAAAGGCCAGTCGCTGGGAATCGTTGGCGAATCCGGCTCGGGCAAGAGCATTACCTCCTTGTCGATTCTGCGTCTGCTTACGGGTACGACGGGCAAAATAATCGGCGGAAAAATATTGTTTAAAGGCGAGGATTTGACAACTTTTTCCGAGAAGAAAATGCAATCCATACGCGGCAATCGTATTTCCATGATATTCCAAGAGCCAATGACTTCTTTAAATCCAACCATCACCATCGGTGAACAAATTGCCGAAGTAATCCGCGGCCACCAAAAAAAAGACCGCAAATCCGCATGGGAAGACGCAGTAAAAATGCTTTCCGGGGTGGGGATTCCCGAGCCGGAAAAACGGGCTAAGCAGTATCCGTTCCAGCTATCGGGCGGAATGCGCCAGCGTGTAATGATTGCAATTGCAATATCCTGCCAGCCCGAGCTTTTGATTGCAGATGAGCCAACGACGGCACTTGACGTAACCATACAGGCACAGATTTTATCGCTTATCAAAAAGATTCAGCGGCGCAGCGGCGGTGCGCTTGTAATGATTACCCACGACCTTGGCGTTATCGCAGAAACCTGTGACGCCGTAGCCGTCATGTACTGCGGAAAGATAGTGGAATACGCAAGCGTAGCCGAGCTTTTCGAAAGCCCAAAGCACCCGTACACCATGGGTCTGCTAAACAGTATTCCCAGCCACGAAACGGACTCAGAAGAGGATTTGTATATAATAGACGGCCAAGTACCGTCGCCGTACGAATTGCCAAATGGCTGCCTGTTTGCACCACGCTGCCCCTACGCAAAGGAAATTTGTCAAAACGCTCTACCGGAGCTATTAAATCTTTACGGCAACAGGCTGGTACGTTGCCATATGCAACAAACGGAAGGGAGGGAGCTTGAACATGACAGGTGGAAAAGTCCTTCTGGAAGTTAAAAATCTCAAGCAATATTTTCCCATTAAGGGTGGGCTGATAGGGCGCACAATTAACCATGTAAAAGCCGTGGACGATGTTTCCTTTACGGTACACGAAGGCGAAACCCTTAGCATAGTAGGAGAATCCGGCAGCGGTAAAACCACAATCGGACGCTCAATCATTCGCTTGGAACAAGCAAACGGCGGCTCCGTTATATTTGACGGAGAAGATTTACTGAGCCTATCCAACCGCCAAATGCGAAAAAAGCGCAAGGATATCCAAATTATTTTCCAAGACCCATATGCCTCGCTTAATCCGCGCCAAACCGTCTATCAAATCATAAACGAAGCCATGAATATACAGGGCGTCGGCAATAAATCCGAAAGACGCCAAGATATTTTAAATTTGATGGAAACTGTAGGGCTTGGCGCACACCAGATAGATTTGCACCCGCACCAGTTTAGCGGCGGGCAAAGGCAGCGCATAGGAATCGCCCGCGCACTCAGCGTACGCCCAAAGCTTATCATCTGTGACGAGGCCGTGTCCGCACTGGACGTATCTATTCAGGCGCAGGTACTTAACCTGCTTAAAAAGCTCCAGCGCAAATATATGCTAACATATCTTTTTATCTCCCATGACTTGGGTGTTGTACGTCATATTTCCGACAGAATCATCGTTATGTACTTGGGCAAAATAATGGAAGTATCGGGCAAAAAGGATTTGTTTGAAACACCGGGACATCCGTACACCTACGCCCTGCTTTCTTCCATCCCAAGCACCAAACCCACCGGCGAGAAAAAGGAGCGCATTATCCTGCACGGAGATATGCCCTCCCCTATTACACCGCCCTCGGGTTGTCCCTTCCATACCCGCTGTCCCTATGCCTTCAGCGCGTGCGACAAAACCCTACCACCGTTTTACGAAGCAAGGGAAAACCAACAGGTATCATGCCATCTGCTAAAAAAAGGCCCAGTGGATTTTACGGAGCTGCGTAAAGCGGAAGATTTTTGATGGATGATTTTGAAAAAAGCGCGCAACGCCTGTAAACTTGAGGGTTTACAGACGTTTTTATTTCGGTTTGTATCTGTTTTTGAATTCATGTTTTGCGGCTTGTGAATACTTTAATACAAAATCCGTTTTAGCTAATGTGTATGTATCCCTGTCATGTTCGTATTCCGTCATAAGATGTAGCTTTAGTTTGCCGTATTCAGCCGCTACGTTGGGATAGGCTATAAGATAGTCCCTAAAATAAAGCTCGTCCCAGTCTCCCGCATATCTGACATGAAGATGATAAACCTTTGGCGCAAAACCATCGGGAGTATACCCTTTGTTAAACGTAAGTTTAATAGGGTTATCCTCACGGCGCATAAGCCCCCATCCGATTTCGGCCAAGCGTTCGGTTAACTTTGCAACATCGCAGCCACCGTCTATCTCCAACAATATATCTACCGTAGGCTTAGAAACAAGCCCTTCTACCGCACTGCTGCCTATATGGTTAATCCGGATTATATCTTTAATGCTACTCAAAATGCTTTTTTCCTCAACCGTATACCAATCTTTATACTGCGTGCTATGCTCTTTTAATACAATCGGAAATAATTCCCATAACTCCTCCATGGACATCTCCGATAGTTGCTTTTTCATACAATCGCTCCTTCATCATGCGCCTGCTCCAAGGTGCAAAACGGCAGGCCGTAGTAAAACGTACCATCGGGTAGCGCGGGATATGCGTACCCGATGGTATGATTTTTATGCTCACTGCTTTACCTCTGCATGGTAGTCTTGTAGGCTTTTTACTGCTTGTTTTACGCGTTGGCGGTTGGCTTTTATTGCGGATTTTGCCATCTCGGGGGTGGTGTACATTGGGATGGATTTGCGGACGGAGGCGCGGCGGATGTTTGGCCCCATGCTCTCGGCGGTCATGTCGTGGGCGGAGCCGCCAGGGGTGGTTACTACCATGGTGATTGTGCCATCCATTATCAGGTCGGCTATGGGTTGTTTGTTTTCCATGTCGAGCAGCTCGCATAGCGGGCGTGCGGCTATGCCGGATTCTTCCAAGACGCGGTGGGTGTTTTCTGTGGCTATTAGGCCAAAGCCCAGACTTTGCAGGTCGCGTGCCATTTTGGGGAGGTCGCGCATGTATGCTTCCGAGAAGGAAATCAGTACCGTGCCTACTCTGGGGATGGGTGATTTCGCGCCTTCTTGCGCCAAGGCGAAGGCAGCCTCAAAGCTGTGCGCCATGCCAAGGACTTCGCCTGTGGAGCGCATTTCCGGCCCGAGGATTGGGTCTACCTCGTGGAACATATTGAAGGGGAATACGGATTCTTTTACGCCGTAGTAGTTTACTTTTGAGGGCTTTAGCTTGGCGATATCTATGTCGCCTTCGCCCGTTTTTGCTTGAATCATTACGCGGGTCGCAAGCTTTGCCATCTGGATATTACATACCTTTGATACCAGAGGCACTGTGCGTGAGGCGCGTGGGTTTGCTTCTATTACATATACTTTTTTGTTTTCGATTGCGTATTGGATGTTCATTAGGCCTATTACGCCAAGCTCTTGGGCGATTTTTTTGGTGTAGTCGTAGATTGTGTTGCAGGCGGAATCCGATATCGAATTATGCGGTATCGTACACGCGCTGTCGCCCGAGTGAATACCCGTATGCTCGATATGCTCGATGATTTCCGGCACAAATACATTTGTACCGTCGCTGATTGCGTCTGCTTCGCATTCTAGGGCGCGCTCGAGGAATCGGTCTATTAGAATCGGAGCCATTTCGGCTTCCGGGTCGGCGGAGGCTATTGCGTTTTCCATATATTCTTTTAGGGTTTCTGTGTTGTAGATGATGGCCATTCCTGCGCCGCCGAGTACGTACGACGGGCGCACGATTAGAGGGAAGCCGATATTATTTGCTATGCTTACGGCTTCTTCTACGGTTTTTGCCATGCCGCTTTCGGGCATTGGAATGTTTAGCTTGTCCATCATGTTACGGAAAATGTCGCGGTCTTCGGCGGCGGCGATTACTTTTGGCGGTGTGCCGAGGATGGGGACGCCGAGGTCGGCAAGCTGCTGCGCGATGTTAAGCGGCGTTTGCCCGCCAAATTGCACAACTACGCCCATGGGATTTTCGTATTTTACAATCGCCAGCACATCCTCGACGGTAAGCGGCTCGAAGTAGAGACGGTCTGCGGTGTCGTAATCGGTGCTTACGGTCGAAGGGTTGCAGTTAACCATCACCGTCTCGTAGCCAAGGTCGCGAAGCGCGTATGTTGCATGAACACAGCAATAATCGAACTCAATCCCCTGCCCTATTCTGTTAGGCCCGCCGCCGAGAATCATTACTTTTTTCTTGTTATCGTTGGCGGGGCGGGGCAATTTTGTTTCTGCAAGGTAGGTTGAGAAGTAGTAATACTCGTCCTCCGCGCCGGAAACCTGTATGGCCTCAAAGCCTTTTGTAATCAGCGTTTCGCGTTGTTTTGAAACATCGCCTTCGGGGATGTACAGCAGCCACGCGATATATTTGTCGGAGAAGCCGTCTTTTTTGGCTTTTACGAGAAGGTCGTCGGGTAAAACTTTGCCTACAGGGGAGGTTTTGGGATTTTCTACAGGTTTTCCGTTTGGCAGGGGCTTTGTGCGATATTTTAAAATTTCTTCTTCGAGGTCAACAAGGTCTTTTACGTGGTTTAGGAAGTATGGTTTAATTTTTGTGAGGGCAAATAACTCGTCCACGGTTATGCCTTTGCGAAGGGCTTCGTAGATGATAAACATGCGCTCGCCCGTGGGGAACTTTAGCATTTCCGTCAACTCGTTTTTCGTTTTGAAATTATAATCCTTTGCAAAGCCAAGGCCGCTGCGTCCCGCTTCCAGCGAGCGGACGGCTTTTTGCAATGCCTCTTTGTAGTTTTTGCCTATGCTCATTACCTCGCCGACGGCTTTCATTTGCGTGCCGAGAACGGGGCTTGCTTTTGGGAATTTCTCAAACGCCCAACGCGGGAATTTTACCACTACGTAGTCGCCGTACATTTCGTATTTGTCCAGCGTACCGAGACGCCAGTATGGTAGCTCGCTAAGTGTAAGCCCCGCCGCAAGAAGCGCGGAAACACGTGCAATTGGCAGTCCAGTGGCCTTGGAGGCCAACGCGGACGAACGGGAGGTGCGTGGGTTGATTTCGATAACGACGATACGGCCGTCTTTTGGATTGTATGCAAACTGGCAGTTGCAGCCGCCGATTACGCCAACGCTGCGCACGATTTTAAATGCGTATTCTTCCAGACGTTTGCGGACGTCGCCGCTTACGTTTAGCATTGGGGCGCAACAGATGGAATCGCCTGTGTGTACGCCCATCGGGTCTACGTTTTCTATACAGCAGATGGCTATACAGTGGTCGGAAGAATCGCGGACTACTTCGACTTCGAGTTCTTCCCAGCCAAGGACGCTTTCTTCGATTAGAACTTGGTTTATTATGCTTGCGTTTATGCCGCGAGAGGCGATTTCTCGCAGGTTTTCTTCCGTATAGCAAATGCCGCCGCCTGCGCCGCCCATGGTGTATGCGGGACGGACTACGCACGGGTAGCCAAGCTCTTTTGCTATATTTACCGCCTCATCCACACTGTATGCGGGCGAAGAACGCGCCATTTCTATGTTTAACTCCGCCATCATTTCCTTGAAAATAATTCTGTCCTCGCCGCGCTCTATCGCGCCTAAGTTTATCCCGATTACTTCAACCTTGTACTGCGCGAATACGCCCGCTTTTTCCAACTCCATCGCAAGGTTTAGTGCGGTTTGGCCTCCGCAGTTTGGCAGAAGCGCGCAGGGGCGTTCCTTTGCGATGATTTCTGTAAGGCGGCGGCGGTTTAGTGGCTCGATGTACGTGGTGTGTGCCATTTCCGGGTCTGTCATTATGGTCGCCGGGTTTGAGTTTACCAGGACTACCGTGTAGCCCAGGCTTTTTAGAGCCTGGCAGGCTTGTGTACCCGAATAGTCGAATTCGCAGGCTTGGCCGATTACTATTGGACCCGAGCCTATGATTAGTACCTTTTTGATGTCCGTTCTTTTTGGCATGGTTTTTTCCCTCCGGTATGTTTTATTTCCAATTTCTGTCGTTGTGAGATATTGTTTCGCCACGAGCATATTCTTGTTCCGCTAGTTCGATATAATGCAAATCCTCTTGCATGACTTCATCGTTTGGCAGCAAATTTATCATCCCCTTTACTATGTTTATTACTTTTTTATATTAGAAAATCCTAAACATGAAGCTTCGCTAATTCCGACTGTATTTTTATCGTTTCCGCAAGCAAGCCCACGACAGTTGCAATATGGTCGAAGTCGTCTATACGCATGGTTTTGCCTTTGTGAGATTTAAACCATTTATCTAAAACCTGATAACCGCCTATGCGATAATTCCAAACATCTTCCGATATACCTGTTATGCGCTTGCTTGGGTTTAAGTGAAGTATGCCGTCTTTATATTTTATCGCGCCGATTTCCAAGTCGACTGCGGTTGGCGGGTCAATTTTTATGTGAGCAGGGACTTTTTCTTGCATTAGGTGAAGCTTGCGAAGGCGTTCGCCGGCGGTTACATATGCGCGGAACATATCCTCTGTGACGATGAAGTCGTAGTCGCCTTCTTTGGGTGCGTTGATGATGGGAACGCGGGGGAAGTCGCGCTTTAAGTATTCGCCAAAGCGTTTACGATAAATTGGGTCGTGAAGAATACCGTAGATGTAGTCGAAAATTTCTATGGTCGGGGGTGGCGTGGTCATATGTGCCGTTAATTTTGCCACGATACCTGAGCCAAAATTTGGTATCCATCCGCTTTTTTCATCACGTATATACAAGGGTGCAATTTGGGGTACACTTGCTGATTGTGCGGAAGTAGAGCGATTATCAATTATAGTGTCACTTACAAATATCATAGAAAAGTCATTTATCGGTGAATCGCATCTAGCAAAGACCAAGCCAATATTTTTGCCCAAAGGTGTGTCTTTTTTCGCTAATAACTGCCCCATCGTTCTTTTTTCGCGTGGCATATCCATCCACCCGCCTGATTTGCCGGTATAAAAAGTCCAGCGAGTATCAAACGGACGATATGTGACAGGTACAACAACACCGTCGTTCATTAATACGTCATTTTGAATTTTTTCTGCATTTTGGTCTCTTGTAAATTTCCCAAATAATTCTAGAATTTGCTTTTCGTTTGTAGCATTTTTAACTACGTTTACTCGCCTCATCAATTCTTCTTTAGTTGGTGCGATTGCAACTTTATCATTGCCCGATGAAGCCCCTGCCGACCTTAGAATAAACAACTCCGATATACTTATTCCCTTTTCATATATCAATTGGTCGTCGCTGCCATAAGGAATTAAAAATGCCGTTTTGGGGTCGGGCGAAATCTCTTTATAAATAATCTCTCCATCGTGCAGTATTTGAAATTTATTTTTACGTAACCCCCACAAGTCGGCGTAATAAACTTTTGCCCAATCAGGGTTTGATGATTTTTTAATGCCAATAAACAGAGAAATTCCTCGCATTATGTCAAAAATATTTTCATCTTTGCTTCCATCAGGCGCAACCTCTTTTTTGTCTGAGCTTCCATGCAAGTTGATAATGAATATTTTGTCAAAAGTCCGTAACAAACAGGCTCGCATTCCTCGAAAGGTCTGATTCTCCAAAAATCCATTATTTGAGACAAAAGCAAGTATACCCTCGCTATTATCGTTAATAATTTTCTCCGCAAAGCGAAAAAACTTAACATAATCATCATTAAGCATTTTGGAATTTCTTTCTTTAAGCGTTGTCACTCCATCAGTTTCAGTTTTATATTCTTCAATGTTAAACGGTGTTGTAGATGCCATTAAATACGGCGGATTCCCAATAATAACCTTAATAGGCCGCCGCGCCTTCCATGTATCGGCCTTGTATGCCTCGTCTGTAATTGCGGCAGAAAAATCAAACAGGCTCATTTGCTCGCCGCGCTCAAATTTTGAGTTTGGCGGCGCGAGGGTATTTGTTAAAAAAATATTTGTCGGCAACTGTATATCGGGTACTTCTCCCAGTGTTTCTTCAACTGTGCGGCGAATATTAAGGTGCGCCACGGCGTAGCTTGTCATCATAATTTCAAAGCCAATCATGCGCGATAGTAAGCCGTTTTCATCCTTAATATAGTCGTCATAAAAAGCAGCACGGACGCCCGAAAAATATGTTTCTTTTATATATTTTATAATCTCCGCATGAAAAGTACCCGTGCCTGTAGCGGGGTCTAGGATTGCTACACGCGGTACAGTTATTTCTTTTGTATCACGCCATTCTTTTTTTGCGTGTTTAGATTTTTGGTATTCGTAACGCTCGCACGGCACTGTTACCTGTATTTGGTCGTTATTTGACAAACCTCCGACAATGCCAAAATCTTGAACCAGTAGTTTATCTACCATAAAGACCAAATATCGCACTACTTGATGTGGTGTGTAAAATACTCCAAGAGATTTACGCAAAACGGGGTCGTAGTACGTCAAAAAGTCCTCGTAAAAGTGAACAATAGTATCGCCGCGTTTTTCGCAACTTAGCAATGCAGAAATATCGCAAATTTGATATAACGCGCATAGCTTGTCTATTACAGCGTCAAGGGTCGGGTGTTTTGTGCCTGTATTTGTTATATGCTCGAAGAATCTGTTTAGCAACGCTGATTCTTCCTGTAATTTACGGATGGCTTCGTATCTGTTAAATACCGCTGTAGTTTTATCGTTATACCTTGCGATAAAAAGGCCGTAGACAATGGTTTGGGCGTACATATCTGCAAAACTGCGGGTGTTTAACAGTGGCCGCAAATCTGCTTTTATTCTGCAAAACAGTCCGTACAATTCCGGAAAAAGCGGGAGACCTTTTTGCCTTTCGTCAACGAAGGGTAGCTTGTCTTCATTTTCTTTTAAAATCCCTGTTATAACATTACGGATTGTGTTTGCATGGAGTGCCATGTACTCGGCTAATTTATTGGACGAGCGGATTTGTGCG
Organism: Defluviitaleaceae bacterium; assembly: GCA_009786685.1. GTDB lineage: Bacteria > Bacillota > Clostridia > Lachnospirales > WQUN01 > WQVC01. Next base: position 15,956 of record WQRQ01000031.1, on the reverse strand, counting down.
GGGTCTTGTAATAAAAAGTCATTGATTAAGCTAATAAATAGCTCAACATTTTCTTTCTTTAACGTAAGATTGCCGTCAACATGCTCCATAAGCTTTACTCCGCCGTACATTTTGTCTTCTCCTGCGCGCCAAAATTCCCATACGGTATTGTCTGTCAAAATGGCATAGCCAAAAAGCGCAGCTCCTTTTTTTGCTTGCGTTTTTGCCCGAGAATCTATGCCACCTATTTTTTTTACTTCAATCATGGCAAACGGCTCTGTTTCGGTGATTTCTGTGCCGCCGCACCATATTTTTATATCGGGATTTTCTCCCGCTTGGCCGCCGCGTCCGCCTGATAAATCACGAGCGATACATTCAAACGATGACATAAGCGTCATTATCGGCGCGTTGTATGATGTTTCTATATTGCCAATACGATACGCCTCGCAAACAGCCTTGAAATATTCTTGGATATGCTGTGTCATCGTTTCACCGCCTTTTTTACGTTTTTCGAAAAGCCATATTTAAAACATCTTCAACGATAAAGCATTCGTCGCCAATTATTTCGATTTTATATGCCTGTTTGATAGCGTTATCCGTTTTGTTGATTAATGCGATGTATGTTTCGTCTGTTTTTCGCGGAAAGCGTATGGTGGTTAAGTAAGAGTTTTCCCGCTCCATTGCGGAATTATCGGCGTAATCCAAGAACTCGTTTAGTGTGTAAAATTTATTATGCCCGTCATTTTGCAACTGCATATATGAATCCACAAATCTGTGCGTATCCAGACTGTTTGGGGTTGGGTCTGACAGAAAAAAACAGCCGCTCGGCTTTAATACCCTTGATATCTCGTCAAATGTGTATTGAATATCGGGGACGTGGTGAAGCACATATCGCGTAACGACACAATCGAAGGTATTATCCTCGAAGGGTAAATTTATTCCGTTGTAGTCCGTGAATATTAGGTTGTTTATGCCTTGCTCCAATGCTGAAAGCTTGTTTTGCTCCAGAGTTTTTGTCACTATATCCAACCCAACGACAGAGCATTTTGGGTACTTTTTTGCAATAGCGAATGCTAAATAGCCGCTACCCGTCCCTAAGTCGAGGATTTTGTCTCCCTCTTTAATTTTAAGCGTGTTTAGGATGGATTCCAAGTGCTTGTCGTCTTTTGTTTGCTTGTCGTAAAAATTTTTTTCTGCAAAGCTTTTTTCAAATCCTTGTTTTGCTTTTTGGATTATGTTTTGCTTATCCACATCGTCATCCCGCTCCCCAGGCTGTCTGTTGGGCGGCTTGTTAAGCCGAATTTTTCGTAGAATTTCTCTTTGCCTTTTGAGGCGTGGAGGCCTATATATTTGCCTTGTCCTTGTTCTATGTTTTCGTTGATATATGCCATTACACGCAACATTATTTCTTTGCCGATTCCTTTTCCTTGGTACTCGGGCATAACAATCATGTCCGAGATATACACCACGTAGCCGTAGTCGGTGATTACTCTTGCCATACCTACTGCTTTTTTATCGTCGCGGGCGCATACCATAAACGCAGTGTTTTCGAAGCCTTTGGCGGCTTGTGCTGGCTCAATTTCACCCCAGCCCACGGAGACGCGCAGGGCGTTGGATTCTTCGGGGGTAATGCTGTTTTCGTATTTAATATTCACGGTAATACCACTCTTCCCACCATGGAAATGTGCGTGTGTTTACACACCAGTCGTTGTATATGCCGGGCATTTCTTTGCCGTCCAGGAGAAAAACTACGTTTGTAACGCCGGGGAAACTGTAGAATGTTTCTATCATGGCTTCTGCGGCGGTTATGCTGCCAAGGCCTACGCGGAATGCAAAGAGCATGGCAAGCTTTAGGTCTACATATAACGTGCTGCCTTCGTACCATAGGTCGCGTATCAAAACGCCGTTATGCTCTTGCGCAAGGCGGATTGTTTCTGCCCATAGGTATGCGCCGCGGATTGTTTCTTGGGTATAGTGGGCGGTTACGTCGTCGTATGGCGGAGAATCGGGAAAGTGATGGAAGCGCACCGTCACATACGGCAAGCCCGTGAGACGGCGCGGCGTGGGAAGCTCGCGAACGGTAGTAAACCGCATAGGCAGCCATGGAAGCCAGTGGACATCGTAGCCGAGCCAGTGCCAAGTGATTTCGCCCTCCCATACTGTGTATGCGAAGAAAAAATACAGCCCCATCCAGCTATTTTCCTGTGCGATTAAATAATGGATATTCAAGGTGATTTCGTTTAAATCTCCGGAGCGGATATTTAGCCCAAGCTTTTCTTGTTTATGTGTGTTGAACTCATCGGAATCGAAATATGCAAAAAAACTCTCACGTATTTCGTCCTCGTTAAGCCCATGCGGGAAAGCCCGAGGGCGTTGGAAGTCGCTTATACGGGCTTCCAATCGTCGGTTTTCAAACTGGACGCGGGTGAGTTCTTGGCCAAGTGATTCTACGAGTTTTTTGTTGTATTCGATTTCGGCGCGTAGCTCGTTGATGTAACCATATCTTCCTTCGTAGTCTTCGGGTGACGTGCTACTGCCGCCTTCGTCGGAATTTCCGCAGGCGGTGAGAAAAATAAAAATCAGTAAAATCCGGAGTTTCATTGCATTAGTAATGCCATTACCGCTTTTTGCGCGTGAAGGCGGTTTTCGGCTTCGTCGAAGATTACGTTTGCGTGTTTTTCGAATATCTCGGTGGTGATTTCTTCGCCGCGATGGGCGGGAAGGCAGTGCAGGACGATTGCTTTTTCGTTGGCTTTTTTCATAAGTCCGTCATTTATCTGGAAACCTGTGAAGGCCTTCATGCGTTCTTTGGCTTCGTCCTCCTGTCCCATGCTTGCCCATACGTCGGTTACGAGGACGTCGGCGTTTTGGGCGGCTTCGGCGGGGTTGTTTACCGGAGCGAAGTCGTCGCCGTATTCTGCTGCGAAAGCGAGGACGTCCGGGTGTGGCTCGTAGCCTTTTGGTGTGGCTACGCTCATTTTCATGCCGCATTTTAACGCGCCTACGATTAGCGAGTTTGCCATGTTGTTTCCGTCACCGATGTACGCCATTTTTAAACCTTCCAGCACCGAATGCTGCTCGCGAATCGTCATCAAATCCGCAAGCACTTGACAGGGGTGCGCAAAATCCGTAAGCCCGTTTATTACAGGGATTCCCGACCATTCTGCAAGTGCCTCGACTTCTTCTTGCGCAAATGTGCGTATCATAATCCCGTTTACATAACGCCCAAGCACACGCGCCGTGTCCTCGATAGGCTCGCCGCGCCCGATTTGCAAGTCCTTATCGGAAAGGAATAACGCCTGCCCGCCAAGCTGGTACATCCCCGTCTCAAACGAGACACGGGTACGAGTAGACGCCTTTTGGAAAATCATCGCGAGGGTTTTGCCCTCCAGCACACGGTGAGAAATCCCGTTTTTTAAGTCGTATTTCATTTGGTCGGCCAGGTTTAGGATTTCTAGAATATCCTCTTTGCTTAGGTCCAACATTTTTAATAGGTGTTTTTTCATTTTTGGTAGTCCTCTCTGTAAATAAATTTTTTTGCTATCGAAAGCAACTCGTCAAAGTCGATTTTACCAAAATCTGTCGCATCTACGTTGATTACTTCTCCTACTTCGATTTGGCCGATTTTGTGTTTTATGCAGCCGTCAATAAACGCATTTTTGAAATAGTCTTTGCCGGCAGCCATGTGTACCCAATGACGTTCTCCTGAATTGTCACGAATTGCGCACCTTTCGTACAGGGTTTCGGGGTCGCCTGCGAATACATATGTTAGGACTTTGCAGCCACTGTTTTTTGTCAGTTTTTCAAGTTCTTCACCTTCGGATAGGCGGAAGTTAGATTCCAGAATGCAGGGTGTGCCGATTTTCAAAAAGCATTCGGCTATGTGGCACATTACGGAGAATGTCGCCACACTTCCTTTTTTAAATATTTCTTCGCTGTCCGCGCCAAAGCCATCTGCCATTGCTTCCTTTATTGTATCCTTTTTGAAACATGGAATGCCCAAATGCTCGGATAGTTTTTTTGCGAAGGTAGATTTTCCTGTCGCCGGGTAGCCGCTTATCAGTATTATTTTAGATTTCACAAATCATCGCCTCGCCTTGTTTTATCAACCATTGCCAGCATTCGTCGGATTTGCCGAGTTGCCCCGGTTTTACGTTTATCAACCAGCGCAGAGCGCAGGTTTGCGAGGTGTTTGAAAAATTCGAAGTCTTTGGCGGTGTTGGGGTTTAGGTTTTTGTATTCTTCGAAAAAGCTTTCCGAGAAGCCGGGGTTTCCGCCGCCGCCTTCCAGTGTGGTGGCTTTTATTATCATGTTAGTGTCTCGTGTAATATTTTTAGCCCTGCGTCGATTTCTTCTGTGCTTATTACCAGCGGGGGAAGGAAGCGTAGTACGTCTGAGCCTGCCGGGAGGGTTACGAGGCCTGCTTTTAGCAGGTTTGCTACGACTTCTGTGTGGGGGATACCTTCTAATTTTATGCCTATCATTAGGCCGTTGCCACGGATTTCTTTTACGTGCGGGAGATTCATTTGTTGGACTTTTTTGCGGATGTATTCACCTTTTTCTTTTATTGTGGGCAGGATGGGGGTTAGGATTTCCAGTACGGACAGGGCGGCGGCGGCGCATACCAGGTTGCCGCCGTAGGTTGTGCCGTGGTCGCCTGCGCCCAGTGTGGCTTGGGCTTTTTCGCCCAGAAGGAAGCCGCCGTAGGGGAAGCCGCCCGCGATTCCTTTTGCGAAGGTGACTGCGAAGCCGCCCGCGATTCCTTTTGCGAAGGTGACTGCGTCGGGCTTGATTCCGTAGCTTTGGTAGGCAAACCATTCGCCTGTGCGAGCTATGCCTGTTTGTACTTCGTCGGTGATTAGCAGCCAGTCGTTTTTATTGCAGATTTCTTGGGCTTTTTTTAGGTAGGCGGCGTCAAGGGGCATTACGCCGCCTTCGCCTTGGATTGGCTCCAGCATTAGTGCGCAGATGTCGGTTTTTTCGGCTTCCGATTCCAGTGCGGCTATGTCGTTTACGGGAATGTAGCGGAAGCCCTGCACAAAGGGATGGAAGTGCTTGTGGAATTTTTCCGGCTGGCCTGTTGCCGTTAATGCCGCCATTGTGCGGCCATGGAATGAGCCTTCTAGGGTGATGATTGTGTGGCGGCCTTCGCCGTACTTGTCGTTGCTGTATTTACGTGCGGTTTTTATTACGCCCTCGACTGCTTCCGCGCCCGAGTTGCTAAAAAAAACGCCCTTCATACCGGAGATTTCGCAAAGCTTTTTTGCAAGTTCTCCGACGGGCTGCGTGTAATACAAATTGGAAACATGCGAAAGCGTCGCCGCTTGTGCGCATACCGCCTCCACCCATTTTGGGTGGGAATGCCCCACTGAGTTTACGCCGATTCCCGAGGCGAAATCAATGTATTCCTTGCCGTCGGTGTCGTATAATTTGCAGCCCGTTCCCTTTACAAAAGTCACGGGGTAGCGTGGGTATGTGGGTAAAATATAATCGTAGTTTTCCATTTTTATTACCTCTTCCATTATTTGTTAAATGCTCGCAAGGCCATGTGACTACAGGCGTTGAACGCTTTTGACCAAAAAAACAAATGGCATATATTGCTAATTTAGTATCATCGTGCCGATTCCTTGGTCGCTTAGAAGCTCGACGAGAAGCGAATGCGGTATGCGCCCGTCCAGAATATGGGCGCGGGGAACACCTCGTCGTACCGCTTCTACACAGCATTCTACCTTTGGTATCATGCCGCCGGAGATTACGCCTTCTTTTACGAGCGGCGGAACTTCGGGGAGGGTTAGCGAGGAGATTAGCGATTTTTCGTAGGATGGGTCACGTAGCAGGCCGCGTACGTCGGTGAGCAGAATTAGCTTTTCCGCGCCGATTTGTGCCGCTATTTGTGCCGCCGCGCTGTCGGCGTTTATATTGTACATTTCGCCCGGCTCTTCGCCGCAGGCTATTGAGGAAATTACAGGCGTGTAGCCGCCGTTAAGGGCTAGGGTAATCGGCTCGGGGTCTACGTGAGTTATGTTACCGACGAGTCCTAGGTCGTCCTTGCCTTCGTGTTTTTTTGCCACGAGCATTCTGCCGTCCATACCCGAGAGGCTTATTGCTCTGCCGCCGAGTTCGCCAAGGAGCTGTGCCATTTGTTTGCCCACGCGACCTGCAAGCACCATTTGGACTACGTCCATGGTCTCGGTGTCCGTATAGCGCAGGCCTTTTACAAATTTTGGCTTTTTGCCTATCTTTACAAGCATTTCGTTGATTTCCGGGCCGCCGCCGTGTACTACTACCACGCGGATTCCTACAAGGGACAGCAAAACTATGTCGCCCATTACTTGGCGGCATAATGTGCCTGATTTCATAGCCGCTCCGCCGTATTTTATTACGATGGTTTTTCCGTGGTAGCGTTGGATGTATGGCAGAGCCTCGGAGATTACTACGGCTTGCTCCAGCTTGGATAGTGAATCTTTTATTGGCATTTGAGTTCCTCTTTCAATATTTTTATGTCCGATAATCCCCGTTAATCCGTACGTAGTCGTAGGTTAGGTCGCAGCCGTAGGCTTCTGCGCTGTACTTGCCGTCGGACAGGCCTACTTCTATGGTGATTTCTTTTTCGCTGAGGACTTCTTTTGCGATTTCTTCGTCGAAGTCCAGGCCTGTGCTTTGTTTGCATACTTGGATGTCGCCCATGGACGAGGAGAAGCCTATATCCACGCGTGACGGGTCGAAGCCTGCGCCGCTGTAGCCCATTGCGCACAGTTCGCGCCCCCAGTTTGCGTCCGAGCCAAACATTGCGGATTTTACCAGCGACGAGCTGATTACCGCCTTAGAAAGCCGTGCGGCGTCTTCTTGGGTTTTCGCGCCGTTTACTCGGCAAATTAGCAGCTTTGTTGCGCCTTCGCCGTCGCGGGCTATGTCTTTGGCCAGTTTTAAATTTATCAGATTTAATGCCTCGAGGAATTTTTCGTAGTCCTCGCCTTCGCTGTTTATCGGTGGATTTTTTGCCGTACCCGACGCCAAAATCGCACACATGTCGTTTGTGGAGGTGTCGCCGTCTACGCTTACTTGGTTGTATGAAATCCGCGTTGATTCTTTTAATGCCTTTTGCAGCATTTCCGAGGAAATAGCGCAATCGGTGGCGAGGAAGGACAACATCGTTGCCATGTTGGGATGTATCATGCCGCTTCCCTTGGCGATTCCGCCGATGGTTACTTTTTTACCGCTGATTTCGAATTGCGCCGCCCAGCTTTTTGGGAAGGTGTCGGTTGTCATAATCGCCTCGGCGGCGGGAATGTTATCGCGGGAAAGGGATTTTACCAGCTTTGGTACGCCTGCAACGATTGCGTCTACGGGCAATTTAACGCCGATTACGCCTGTAGAATTTACAATGATATCCTCGGGCTTAATTTTTAACTCATCAGCGACGGCTTTGGTCATTTCCATCGCCGCAGAAAGACCGTTTGGTGCGGCGGTGTTTGCGTTGCCGGAGTTGCATAAAATCGCACGCGCTTTGCCATTTTTTAAATGCTCCATCGTGAGAATCAGCGGCGCGCCCTTTACCTCATTAGTTGTATAAACTGCGGCGGCGGCACACATTTTGTCCGCCACAATTAACGCGAGGTCGCGCTTGTCGCGGTTTTTGCGGATTCCGCAGTGTACTCCCGATACTTTAAAGCCCGGTACGGCGGTGATTCCGCCGGATGATAACCCGCTCCATGATTCCATATTATCACTCACTCCAACCCCGTGGCTTCGTCTAAGCCACAGGCAATATTCATGCATTGTATAGCCGCGCCGCTTGCGCCTTTGCCCAGATTATCCAAGCGTGCCGCTACTATTGTTTGTTCTTGGTGTCCGAATACGAAAATTTCCAGATTATTTGTGTTGTTGCAGGCTTCTACGTCCATAAACCCGCCGTCGGTGGCGGCTTCTAAGTCGAGAGGTTTTACCTTTATAAAGCGACTGTCTTGGTAATGCTTCATCAAAATGGCCCAAATTTTTTCTGCGGGTTGCCACAGCGGTACGCTTACCAGCATTCCTTGGAACATATCCCCTACTACGGGGTAAAAAATCGGTGGGGCGTCCAGGCCTGTCATTTTCTTCATTTCGGGCAGGTGTTTATGTGCAAGCCCAAGGGCGTATGGCCTTGGAGAGTGGTATTTGTCGCCTGCGCCGCGTCCTTTTTCGTGTGCGTCTATCAGCGTAATCCCGCCGCCGGAGTAGCCCGTAAGCGAGGTACAGCTTAGCTGCGAATTTGCCGCCAAAGCCCCTGCGCTAACCAGCGGATAAATCATAGAAATAAACCCGCAGGCATGACATCCGTTAACCGCAATCCTTTTAGAAGAAGCGATAGCCACACGGTGTTGCGCAGATAGTTCCGGCAAGCCGTAGGCCCACCCGTCGGCGGTACGGTGCGCGGTAGAAGCGTCGATTATCAGCGTGTCGGCGGGAGTGGCTGCTACGGATTCCCGCGCTGCGTCGTCGGGAAGGCATAAAAAAACCACGTCGGCTTCTTCCAAAAGCGGCTTTTTTGCCGCAAAATCTTCCCGCACTTCGAAGTCAAGTTGTAAAAGCGTTATATCCTTGCGTTGCTTTAGCTTTGATTCCAGTTTTAAGCCTGTAGTACCAAACTGCCCGTCAATAAAAACCTTCATTTGCAAAAAACTCCTTTGTGACATTTTCTTGGACTTTGTCATTTTATCATTGCACAAAAAAAAATGCAAGGGGGTTTTGAATTTTTATTCATGCGAATACGCATTAATATTCATTTTCAGTTTCCCTTGTATTTACATAAACTTTACGTTATGCTTATGACAAATTTTTAAAGGATGACACAAAGGAGGACAATCATGTTTCGCAGTTTAAAAGCCAAGATTATCGCACCGGTAATCGTGATTTTATTACTTATGGTGGGGATTATCGTAATCTATGTGTCCAGCACCACCGCAGGTCTTGTAGAAGACCTTTTTAACGAAAGACTGGAGGCCGCGTCCACATCTGTACGCGCATATTTAAGCTCTAACGAAAGGCAGACTTTTTTGGCTGCAAACTCTATGGGAAGCAGCTCCGAGCTTATTCGCCGTTTAAACGAAGGCACGCGTGAACAAGTTTGGCAGTACGCATTTGACCAAAAAAACCACATGGGTGTGTCGGAAATTATCATAGCAGACGCCAATGGTATCACCGTCGCACGCTCGCATATGCGCGACAGCTACGGCGACGATGTTTCCGGAGTGCCGTCGATAGCGGCGGGGCTGCGCGGAGAACAACGCACAATGTATGTACGCACACCTACTGCGGAAATGGTAATGACAACTTCTTCTCCGATAATGGACGGCGGTACACTTGTCGGTGCTGTTGTTGTTAACTTTACGATAGGCAGTGCCGCGTTTTTGGATTATATCAAAAATACATTTGACGTAGACGTTACCGTTTTTCGTCTCGACCCGGCCACGGGCGACGCGATGTCTGTAATGACTACGCTTATTAACCCCGCTACAGGTGACCGTCTTTACGGCACACCGGCTAACAGAGACCTTGTTACCTACCCCGTAATCGGACGCGGTGAGCATATTATTTTGGACTTGAATATCATGGGTATCATGCCTTACAGGGCATATTACTTCCCGCTTCCCGGCCCGGATGGTAGCCCAAACGGTATTTTCTTTGTAGGTATCTCCCGCCAAATCGCGCTGGATACCACCGCAAGCCTACGTAATGTTTTGATTGCGATAAGTGCCGTATCCCTTATCGTTGCCATCGGATTACTGTTTGCGATTGTTGTAAACTTGCTTAAACCGCTAAAAATCCTCGGGGAAAATGTAAAAGACGTAACCATGGGTAACTTTAACTTTAATATGAGCCCCGTCTCGGTTTCCAACGACGAAATCGGCTTGCTCAAGGGTGATATTTACAGCATGGTTAATATGATAAAGCACATGATTGACGACCTGGAGGTCTTTAACCGCGAAGCAAGCATACACGGCGACCTAGACTACAGGCTCGACACCGACAGATACTACGGCGCGTATAAGGAAATGCTCGACTCCATGAATAAATACGCAGATTCCATCTCCGGCGACATAAAATTAACCGTAGATATTTTGGGAAAAATCACCGACGGTGACCACGACCTTAATATTACAAAATTACCCGGTAAAAAAGCGCAGCTTTCCGACAGCTTGCAGGCCTTGGAAAACAACATCAACTCCGTACACGACGCTGTTATGGAAGTTTCCAATAACGCGGCAAAGGGTAACTTTGACGTTACCGTAGACGCTTCCCGCTTTAAAGGCGGCTGGGCAGAAATGCTCAAGGGTCTCGATGCCTTTACCTCCGACGTTAAAAAGCCGCTTAACGAAATCCGCGATGTGCTAAACCGCGTAGGCCAAGGCCTGTTTGACGGCAAAGTAGAAGGCACGTATCAAGGCGACTTCTTGGAAATCAAAAATGACCTTAACGCCGTGATTAAGAGCCTTGGCTCGTATATCAACGAAATTGACAGGTGCTTAAACGCACTATCCTCGGGCGACCTCACATTTAAAATAAACCTGCAAATGACAGGTGATTTCAGCCAGATACAAAATTCTATACAGCGCATTAACTCCAGCCTAAGCAAAACGATGTCCGAGATTTCCGGTGCGTCCGGCAAGGTGTTGCAAAGCTCACGCCAGATTACTTCCAGCGCAAACGACCTTGCAAACGGCGCGCAAACGCAGGCAAGCTCCGTAGAAGAGCTTAACGCAAGCATTGACATGATTAACCAACAGACAATGCAAAATGCTGAAAACGCCGACACCGCAAACACCCTCTCCAACAAATCCACACAAAACGCCCAAGAGGGTAACGACGCAATGAAAAAAATGCTGCACGCAATGACGGAAATCAAAGAATCCAGCAACAATATCTCCAAAATCATCAAGGTTATCCAAGATATCGCCTTCCAAACAAACCTGCTTGCACTTAACGCAGCGGTAGAAGCAGCACGCGCAGGCGAACACGGCAAAGGTTTTGCGGTAGTAGCAGAAGAAGTACGCAACTTGGCCGCCCGCAGCCAAACCGCCGCCACAGAAACAACAGGCCTAATCACCGACTCGCTTAACCGCGTAGACGTAGGTAGCGGCATTGCAGAATCCACCGCCGGCACACTCGACGTTATCGTAAAAAATGCAAACGAAGTGCTGCAAATCATCAACAGCATTTCTGCGTCGTCCAAGGAGCAAGCTGACGCCATCAGCCAAATCAGCGGCGGTATAAACCAGATTTCGCAAGTGGTGCAAACCAACTCCGCTTCTTCGCAAGAAACAGCCGCTTCTGCGGAAGAACTAACCTCGCAATCGGAGCTTCTGCAAAATCTTGTGGCATACTTTAAATTTTAAACTAAACAACATCACAAACCAAAATGTAACAAAGCGGAAAAACACCGTAATCACTGCCGCGTCGCTAATCACAACCCCCATTGCCACCAGCAACCCCGACATAGTCCCCTCAAACCCACCAAGCCCACCCGGGAAAATGGGAATCATCGCAACAATATAAGAGGAAAAAGTGACGACGGAGATATTTATAAAATCCGCGGCGGGGTAAAATTGTATCGCAAGGATGTACATTTTTACGGGGTACAAAAACCAAATAAACAGCGACAGCAAAAAAACCATAGCCAACGCCAATTTATTTTTACGGATTTTTCCCGCTTGATTTTTAACTTCAATAAAAAATCCCCTCACCCTTTTCATCCACGAAAAGCGAGGGGGTTTTTGTTTTATTCGGATTGGTGCAAAAAAAAGAAGTAGGAGCAGGGCAAGGAAAGGCATTCCGATTACGAAGGATATGATAGTAAGCATCGCGCTTAGGCTGAAAATTTTTTGTACGGCGACTAAGGCCGCCGCTTGTTCGCCTGTGCAGTTTATCGTTTGGCTGATTTTTACGGCGCGGGTTACTTCGCCGCCGAATTTTACGCCGGGGGTTATGGAATCTATGATATTGCCTTGGCAATTTGCCAAAAACATATTGAGAAATGTGATTTTTGTGCCGGATAACCGTGCGATTACATACCATTGTAGGTTTATCAAAAGCTGTGTAGCGATTTGCAGGCCAAGCATTAGCGCGACAAGCCATAGTGGGATTTGCCTTATGCTGTACAGCAGGCTTTCGTGGTCGATTTGCAGCAGCGCGACAAGCAAAAGCACGGCTATGACGGCCGCGAGGATTTGCTTTTTGTTCATGCTGCTACCGTTATTGCGGTGCTGCCGATGTTGCGTGCTTTATGTATTACGCAGGGGCAAGACGGAAGCAAACAGCAAGCCTTGGGGCGGCGCACGAGTAGTCTTGTGCCGGGGACTACACGTTTTTCTACGGATGTAAATACTTCTTCCATCGGAAAGACCTGCAGTGCGAAGTGTACGACAGTGTAATCCGCAAACATGATATCTTTGCTACTGCCTTCTTTGTGCCGGACGTGTACTTTGTCGCCAATACCCAGGCGGGCGATTATTTTGCGGGCTTTTTGTACGCATTTTTCGTTATTGTCGATGACGGTAACTCGCGCTCCCGTTTTTTGGTGGAACAAAATCGCGGTAAACGGGCATACCCCGCCGCCTATGCAAAGGATGTGGTCGTCCTGTGTGATGTTTGCAAGGTCAATCTCTTTGCGGACTACGCTATGGTAGTATTTGCAGGCGAGTTTGTAGACAAAGCCTGTTTTTATCGCTTGGCTTTCGATTTTGCGGGTGACATTTGTTAGGATACTACATAAATAACCGTGCAATTTGATTCACCATCCCTCCGATAAAAATTGCGGCGACGATTGTTCCCACAAAGATGAGGACTGCCGTTTTGATTTTAAATTCCTTGGCGACGATTCCGAAAACAGAAAGGCAGGGCAGATATAAAAGTGAGACTACGCCCGCTACAAAGGCTTGCAGATATGTTAGGTTTAGGATAAGAAGCGGTGCGACGGACATCTCTCTGCGAACGATGCCCAGTATTAGGGCTACTACGGCTTCTTCGGGCATTCCCAGCCAGCCGCTTACTATGGATTGTACAGCCGCGTTTTGGGCTATGGCGGATATGATTCCCGTCCCTGCCAAAACCGCGGCTATAAATACGGCGATTAGCATTGGGAATTCTGCGTCTTTTAGAAAGTGCTTCATGCGGATGGCGAGCTTTCTTAGATATGTTTTTGGGTTTGGTAATAGGAGATTTGGGACTTCCAGTATCAGGGGGTCAACGCTGCCTTTGATTAACTTGCTTGCTATAAGCGCGACCGTTGCAAACATTAACATAGTAAAAAGCACCATCGCAGGCGTCATCCACCAAGAAAATACCGACATAAGCGCAATCAATGCCCCTATCTGCGAAATACACGGGATTGTAAAGCAGACGATGGTTACAATCATAAGTCGCTCTTTTTTTGTGGTGGCGGTGCGGCTCCCCAAAATGGCGGGTACGGCACAGCCGAGTGCCAAAAATACATGGATTAGGCTACCGCCCTGCACGCCGAGCTTTCTCATTATGTTATCGAAAAGCACGCTGATACGGGGGAGATATCCCGAGTCTTCCAAAAAGGTAATGCCTACGTAAAACGCAAACACATAGGGCAAAATAAGCGCGATTATCCACTGGAAGCTGATTACAAAAATGCCGTATTCGCCTATTAAAATATTAATAAGTATGTCGGCTATGCCACCCACGGCGGCGTAATTACCCACCGTTTGCCACATGTTGCCATAAAACAAACGAGTGCCTGTTTGGAAGCCATTGTCATAATAAAGAAAGCTGTAGCTAATCGGCTCACTCGCAAACAGCGCGAAAACAAACTCGAATGCATTCCTAATCGCGGGGATAATCAGATTATCCGTAAGCATGATAAGCGGCACACGCAAGCCGCGCCCGCCAAATACCACCACAGCCACAAGCAACGCCAATACAAGAATAGCAATCGGCAGCCCCGGGAACGGATTTAGCATTGCGTCACCGAGCTTGTCTAAAAAGCCGGGGCTTGTGGATTTTTGTGTGCTTACGCGGCCGCAGATTTCTTTTGCCGCCGCCCATGGGCAGCCTTCGCATTTTCTTCCGCAGGTCGCGCTCTTTAGTAGGATTTCCAGACGGTTTATGAGTTCTTTGAGGCCTTTTCCTTTTACCGCTACCGATTTTACTACGGGGGCTTTTAGCTGTTCTTCCAGTTGCCTTATGTCTATGCGTACGCCGTGGCGTGCCGCTACGTCCATCATGTTTAGCGTAAATATCATGGGGATGTTGTATCGAGTAAGCTCCATGGCCAGCTTTAAATTACGCTCCAAGTTAGACGCGTCCAGTACGCAAATAACCGCCGCTGCCCCTTCCTGCATAAATTTTTGGGCTACGGCTTCGGCTTCCGATGTCGGTGTCATCGAGTATGTACCGGGTACATCTATGAGGGTGTATTCTTTGCCGCCGATGGTTATGCGGCCTTCCATAAAATTGACGGTTGTTCCCGTATAATTGGAACTCATGGCGTGGATACCCGTCAATTCTGTAAAAAATATGCTTTTGCCGACGTTGGGATTGCCCATTAGCAGGATTCTGTCGCTCATTACACTGTCTCCTTAACGGATATCTGCGTTGCAATATCTTTTCCGACTGCCACGGAGAAGGCTTTTTCTACGCGCAAAAGCACAGGCCCACCCAAGGCGTAGCGATTTTTTACCGAAACATAAGTACCCTCACGCAAACCAAGATTTTGCAACAGACCAATATCGGGAACGGAGACCACACGCAGATTTTGACCTTTTTTTGCTTGGTATAGGTTTATCATAGTCGCCCCCTTGTTTTCTTTTCCTTGATATATGTTAGCATATGCTAACTCATGTTTCAAGTCAAATATTAAAATCACTGCCGCGCCGCTTTTTTAAAGGGCTGTAACGCTTTTTTCAAAATCATCCGAGATATTTGTCATCCGCCCAAATTACATGTATAATATGCCAAATTAAAAAAGGAGGCGATTACGATGGCTTTTACTTACGAGCAAGAGTCGCGCACGTTTAATGAGTATCTTTTGGTACCGGGGTACTCTTCTGCCGAGTGTATATCGGCTAATGTTTCTTTAGCCGTACCGCTGGTTAAGTACAAAAACGGTGAAAAACCACAGCTAAGCTTAAATGTTCCGCTTGTTTCTGCGATTATGCAGTCGGTGTCTGATGATAAGATGGCGATTGCGCTGGCGCGGGAGGGCGGACTTTCTTTTATATTTGTTTCGCAGTCTATCGAAAGCCAGACGGCCATGGTAAGGCGGGCAAAAAGTGCCAAGGCGGGGTTTGTACCCAGCGCGCTTAATGTGCGACCGGACCAGACGCTAAAGGATATTTTGGATTTGAAGGAAAAAACAGGCTTTGCAACCGTTGCGGTTACGGAGGACGGCACGGCAAACGGTAGATTTGTGGGGCTTGTCACAAGCATGGACTATCGAGTTTCGCGGATGGAGACGACTAAGCCCGTGCATGAGTTTATGGTTCCGCTGGATAAGTTAGTTGTCGCGCATGAAGGTGTAACCCTGCCGCAGTGTAACGACATTATTTGGGATAACAAAATTAACGCGCTGCCTGTGCTGGATAACGCGGGGCGGCTTTCGTCGTTTGTTTTCCGTAAGGATTATGATAACCACAAGGCTAATTTATTGGGGCTTTTCGATGATAAAAAGCGGTATCTCGTGGGTGCGGGTGTTAATACCCACGATTATGCCGAGCGGATACCTGCGCTGGTGGAAGCCGGTGCAGATGTGCTTTGCATTGATTCTTCGGAGGGCTTTAGCGAGTGGCAAAAGCACGTGCTTGGATATGTGCGCGATACTTACGGGGATTCTGTTAAAATAGGTGCGGGTAATGTTGTTTGTCGTGAGGGCTTTCGTTTTCTGGCGGAGGCGGGTGCTGATTTTGTAAAGGTAGGTATCGGCGGCGGTGCGATTTGCATTACACGTGAGGCAAAGGGAATAGGACGCGGGCAGG